>JANNXN010000153.1:0-8781 GCA_031409595.1 Rhodobiaceae bacterium | reverse complement strand
CGCTCTTCAAACCACGCGTAATCCACATCCCAACTCAAGTCAGCTGGTTCATCGCGCTCCTCAGGTGAGTTGCCACACAGAAAATGTCTGCCCTCGGGGCGAAAATAAATGCCGCCCGGCTCAACTGTCAGAGGGGCGTTGTGCAAGGCTTCAGTCGCCGAGGGACAGTCGATACAATAGACGTAGCGTTTGCGGGGGCCCACGGGGAGCGGGATGCTGGCGAGGCTTGCCACATGGCCCGCACCGGCACCGGCAGCGTTCACCAGATGTGAACAAGTTAGTGTCTGGCCATTTTCCAGGGTGATTGACGTGATTTTTTCGGGGTTGGCTTTTATGGCAATCAGTTCCTGGGGAATGACTTTGACACCTTGGGCCATGGCCGCCTTTCGCAAAAGTGTCATCAATGAATAGGGGTCGAGCCAGCCCTCGCCTGACAGGCTGAAGCAGGCGCCAGCAACGCCCTCGCCTGACGCCCAGGAAAACCTCGCCGTCATATCGCTGCCCCGGAGGATCACGTTGTCGGCGCCACCGGTCAATTGGATGCGATGATTTTCCTCCAGAATTGTCAGGCCACTTTCGGACGCCATTATGAGATAGCCGTTTTCGTGGAAATTAACCTCGGCCTCAGGGCCGAATTCAGTCTTGAGGTTGCGGATCAACCGCAAGCCAAACTTGGACAGCTCGATATTCTCTGGTGTGGAGAATTGTTGGCGCAATCCGCCAAGCGAGCGAGCGGTGCAGCCAAACTGATAGGTTGTATCCTTCTCAATGATGGCGATTGAGCCTGAAAATCCGTGTTTTCTGAGGTAGTAGGCGGTGGCGCTGCCAACGACTCCGCCGCCAATAATCGCAACATCTACGTGTTCCATGGGCGTTATAGTGCCCAATAGAATTCTCCCTCACAAGGGCCTACGAAATGATGGCTTCACTTATTTTGCGGGTGTAGCTAGTTTCCTCACCAAAGAGGAAGAATAATGACGAACCGACCACGCCGCAGCGTTCTCTATATGCCGGGGGCAAATGAGAGAGCGCTGGAAAAGGCCAAGACCCTTGCCGCCGACAGCCTCATTCTGGACCTCGAAGATTCAGTAGCCCCTGATGCCAAGGAACAGGCGCGGGCGAGCGTTGCAGCGGCAGTGAAAACGGGCGGCTATGGGCGCCGCGAAGTGGTGATCCGCATTAACGGGCTTGATACGCCTTGGGGGGAGGATGACCTCAAGATGGCGATGGAGGTTCGCCCCGATGCGATTTTGGTGCCCAAGGTCGAAACCCCGGATGACCTGGTAAGCGTGCCACCCGGCGTTGCGCTGTGGGTGATGATCGAAAAGCCATTGGCGATTTTCAGTGCCCGTGACTTGGCTGCATCAGCGCGGGTTTCATGTTTTGTGGCGGGCACCAATGACCTGTTGAAGGAAACCCGGGCAAGTGCCGCAGGCGGTCGCTTCGCCATTCTGCCGTGGTTGTCCACGGTGGTGCTTGCGGCGCGGGCCTTCGGGTTGGACGTGATCGATGGCGTCTATAACACTTTCACCGACGAGGCCGGGTTCAGGACAGAGTGCGAGCAGGGCCGGGACTTGGGCATGGACGGCAAGACGCTCATCCATCCCTCGCAAATTGCAATCTGCAACGCGCTGTTTTCTCCTGCTGCTGAAGATGTTGTGTGGTCCATGAGAATCATCGAGAATTTTGCGTTGCCAGAAAATGTTTCAAAAGGCGTGATCACGGTCGATGGCAAGATGGTTGAGCGTTTGCATTTTGCCATGGCAGAGCGCATTGTCGGGATAGCGAAGGCAATTGGGCATGACTAAGACGAACCACGGAAATTTTTTCGAAGACTTCAAACTAGGGCAAAAAATCATTCATGCAACACCGCGCACGATAACCGAAGGCGATCGCGCACTTTATACGGCACTCTATGGAATGCGGTTTCCACTGCAAAGTTCCGATGAATTTGCCAAGGCCGCGGGGTTTACCCGCGCACCCCTCGATGATCTTCTGGTGTTTCATATGGTTTTTGGGAAAACCGTTGCCGATATTTCACTCAACGCGGTTGCCAATCTTGGCTATGCGGAGTGCGTATTTTTGCAAGCGGTCCATTGCGGTGACACATTGACGTCGCAGTCTGAAATCATCGGCCTCAAGGAAAACTCATCGGCCAAGACGGGCACGGTTTATGTGCGGACGCAAGGGTTCAACCAACGCGGCGAAGTTGTGCTGAGCTATGTGCGCTGGGTGATGGTGCGCAAGCGCTACGATGCCTCACCAGCACCTCAAGCCCATGTGCCTGAACTTGCCAAGGTTGCGAAGCTGTCGGCTGTGCCCAAAATATCCAACTGGAATTTTGAGCTATCGGGCTCGCCCCATCGGTTTGATGATTATGCCATCGGTGAAAAGATTGATCACCTTGATGGCACGACAGTTGAGGAAGCCGAACACCAGATGGCAACGCGGGCTTATCAAAATACAGCACGCGTTCACTTCAATGAATTCGCCGAAGCCCAGGGCCGGTTTGGACGGCGGCTGGTTTATGGCGGGCATGTGATGTCGGTGGCGCGGGCGCTGAGTTTCAATGGCCTGGCGAATGCCTATCATATCGCTGCCATCAATGGCGGGCGGCATGTGGCGCCGTTGTTTGCCGGCGGCACGGTTTTTGCGTGGTCCGAGATCAAGGACAAGGTGGAGCTGCCGGGGCGGACTGATGTGGGCGCGCTCCGCATCGTGACGCGGGCCACGCGCGATATGCCGTGTACGGAGTTTCCGCTGATTGATGGCAGCCCGGGAAATGCCGGGGTCATTCTTGAGCTGGATTACTGGGCCGTGTGCCCCCGTTAAATCAATCCGCTATCCATGAGATAGAGCAGCAGGGATACGGTGACGGCGGCGAGGCCGGTGCCTACGGCCACGGCTGCTGAAACAGCGGCCACGGATTCCTCATTGCGGTGGGCGAACAGGAAGGCGTTGGCGCCCGTTGGCATGGCGGCAAGCAGCACTGCGACATTGGCCCAGAAGGGCGGCACAAAAATGAGATAGCGGACGGCCAGAAAAACCAGAACTGGCATCAGCAGCATTTTCATGGCAATGAGAACGGCCATGCCGCTCCACTGACCTTTGAGCGAATAGGTTGCAAGCGACAATCCAAGGGCGAACAGGGCGGTTGGAATGCTGGCGTCCGAGAGCATGGACAACATGCGGTCGGCCACGGGATGGAGACCAAGTTCCGTGAACCGCCAAATGGCAGCGCTGAGGAGTGCCAGCACAATGGCATTCTGCGCCAGGCTCACGAAGAGTTCGCGGGCCAGGCCAATGATGGAAATTGCACTGCTGTGACGGGCCAATTCACGGTGGAGTGTGGCCGAGAACCACAGGATGGGCGCATGAATGGAGAGAATGAGGCCCACAGGCACGGCTGCTTCCTGACCATAATGGGCCAGTGCCAAGGGCGTTCCCAGAAGGGCGAGATTGCCAAAGCCTGCGGCCATGCTTGCTGCGGCGCCGCCTGAGGCTGAAATGCTTTCGAATTTTTGCGATGCGAATGCGGTTACAATCCAGGTTACGGCAAGGCCGCCCAAAAAAGCGATCCACAGGCCAAAGGGGGTTGCTTCCTGGGCCTTCATGGTGACAATCGTTCGGAACAAGAGTGCAGGGATCGCCAGATTGAAAACAAACTGCGAGAGGCCCCTGGCGGTTGTGGCGTCAATCAGTTTCAGGCGCGCAAAAGCGACGCCTAACGCAATGAGCCCGAAGACCGGCAGGACTGTGTTGACGATCGATTCCAATTAGAGCCAGGGCTGGCTTGCGGCTTGTCGCTTTTCGAAGCTGTCGATGGAAGCGGCCTTTTCCAGGCTGAGCGCTATGTCATCAAGACCGTTCATCAGGCAATGCTTGCGGAAGGGATCGAGATTGAATTTTACCGTGCCGCCGTCGGGGCCTTTGATCTCCTGATTGGGAAGATCGATGCTCATTGTGGCGTTGCTGCCGCGGTCGGCGTCATCCATGAGCTTTTTCAAATCTTCCGGTGAAACAACAATGGGCAAAATGCCGTTCTTGAAGCAGTTGTTGTAAAAAATATCGGCAAAGCTTGTCGAGATCACGCAGCGGATGCCGAAATCGAGAAGCGCCCAGGGGGCGTGTTCGCGCGATGAGCCACAGCCAAAGTTATCGCCCGCCACCAGAATTTGCGCGTGGCGATAGGCCGGCTTGTTCAGCACAAATTCCGGCACTTCCTGGCCATCCTGGGTGTAGCGCATTTCGTAGAACAGGGATTTTCCGAGTCCCGTGCGCTTGATGGTTTTCAAGAACTGTTTTGGAATGATCATGTCGGTGTCGATGTTGACGATATTGAGAGGTGCTGCAACACCGTTCAGGGTCACGAATTTTTCCATGGATTTTATCTTTCAGTTTCTGGTTGGAAGATCAACGCCAAGGGTTTCCCTGGCGCCGATCATGAGGTTCAGATTTTGGACGGCAGCACCCGAGGCACCCTTGCCGAGATTGTCATAGATGCTGGTGAGCAAGACCTGGCCCCGCGCGTCATTGCCGAAAACATGGATATGCATGCGGTTGGTGTTGTTCAGGCTTTGCGGATTGATGTCGCTCGAGCGTTCTATGGATTGCAGAGGCGCTACCTCAACGAACGTACTGCCCGCATAGGCTGCCGTCAGAATTTCATGGATATTGGCAACAGTGGTTTCCTTGATGAAAAGCGGCACTGTGCCCAGCATGCCTTGCGCGTAATTGCCGACGACGGGCTGGAAAATAACGTCGCCTGCAAGGCCCGCGTAGAATTTCATTTCGGCGAGATGCTTGTGGTTCAACGTGAGGCCATAGGGCAGGTAGGGCACGGCATTTGGGCCTGCCTTCTCGTAGTCCTCGATCATCTTTTTGCCGCCGCCGGAATAACCCGACACGGCGTTATAGGTGAAGGGGTAATCGGGGTCCAAAACGCCTGCCTCAATCAGCGGCTTCACCACAGCAATAAATCCTTGCGGATAACAGCCGGGGTTGGAGACGTGGGTTGCGGCCGCGATCTTCTTGGCCTGGGCCTGGCTGAGTTCAGGAAACCCATAGGCCCAGTTGGGATCAACCCGATAGGCAGTCGAGGCATCAATCACACGGGTTTTGGATTTTGCATCAATCAGGCCTATGGCCTCCTTGGCTGCCTCATCAGGCAGGCAAAGGATGGCCACATCCACGCTGTTCAGGAGATCGTGGCGGGCATTTGCGTCTTTCCGCTTTTCAGCTGCGATGCTGACAAGTTCGATGTCGGCACGGGGGGCCAGGCGCTCACGTATCTGCAGCCCAGTGGTTCCTGCCTCGCCGTCTATAAAAACTGTGGTCATGGGTCGGGGTTCATACAGGTCTGGCCGCGCCCACGCAATGTTCCCGTGGCCAATGTTTTTTTGCTGTGGCAAGCTCTCTCCCAGGAGAATTTCCCATGACTGCTTCCACCAATCTTTTTGCGCCAGAGGCTGATGTTTCAAAGCCTGTCACCATGTTTGGGCCGGATTTCCCGTTTGCCTTTGATGACTGGATCAAGCATCCGGCGGGGCTTGGTTCGGTTCCAGCGCATCGGCATGGCGAGGAAGTGGCCATTATAGGTGCGGGCATGGCTGGCATGACGGCTGCCTTCGAGCTTTTGAAAATGGGCTTGAAACCGGTGATTTATGAGGCAGGCCGCATGGGTGGGCGGCTGCGCAGCCAGGCTTTTGAAGGGGCTGAAGGCATTATCGCTGAGCTTGGCGGCATGCGCTTTCCAGAATCGTCCACCGCCTTCTATCACTATGTCGATATGCTGGGCCTGCAAAGAAAACCTTTCCCCAATCCCCTGTCGCCCGCCGCGCCATCAACGGTTATCGATCTGGAAGGCAAGACCCTCTATGTGGAAAAGACTGCCGACCTGCCACTGATGTTCCGGGAGATTGCGGCGGATTGGGCCAAGGCGCTGGAAGAAGGCGCTGGCTTTTCGGGCCTCCGGCAGGCCATCCGCGAGCGCGATATCCCAACGCTCAAGGAAATCTGGAACCGTCTCATTCCCATTTGGGATGATCGCAGTTTTTATGATTTTGTGGCGACGTCCTATGCGTTCGCCGACAGGCCATTTCAGTATCGTGAGGTGTTTGGGCAAGTTGGCTTCGGCACCGGCGGATGGGATTCGGACTATCCCAATTCCATGCTGGAAATTCTGCGGGTGGTGGCTACCGATTGCGATGAAAACCAGAGCTACATCGCTGGTGGCGCTGAACAGGTGCCGCGGGGTTTGTGGAAGCTATCGCCCGCGAAGATGGCGCACTGGCCCAAGGGAACCACGCTTTTATCCTTGCACAGCGGCGCGCCGCGGCCGGGTGTCAAAAAGATTGAGCGGACCTATGGCGACAAGATCGCCATCACTGACCGGTGGGGTGATACGAAACTCTATGATGCGGTGCTGGTCACCGTGCAGAGCTGGATTCTGACGACTTACATGCAGGTTGAAGAGAGCCTGTTTTCGGCCAAGATGTGGATGGCGCTGGACCGCACCCGCTACATGCAATCGTCCAAGACCTTTGTGATGACCGATCGGCCCTTCTGGAAAGACAAGGATGCGCACACGGGCCGCGATCTCATGAGCATGACGCTGACCGACAGGCTGACGCGCGGCACCTATCTGTTTGACAATGGCGATGACAAGCCGGGGGTCATCTGCCTCACGTACTCGTGGATGAGTGATGCCATGAAAATGATGCCGCTGCCGGTTGAGAAGCGGGTGAAACTGGCGCTCGATGCGTTGAAGAAAATCTATCCGGACCTGGAATTGGAAAAACACATTATCGGCGATCCCATTACCGTGTCATGGGAGTCAGATCCCAATTTCATGGGCGCTTTCAAAGGCGCACTGCCCGGCCACTATCGTTACAATCACCGGATGTATTGCCATTTCCGGCAGGAGAAAATGCGGCCCGCCGAGCGTGGAATTTTCATGGCAGGCGATGATGTGTCATGGACGCCGGGGTGGGTTGAAGGGGCGGTGCAAACTGCCTTGAATGCCGTTTGGGGCATCATGCATCATCTGGGCGGACAATCGCCGCCAGAAAATCCAGGACCTGGCGATCTGTTTGATAAACTGATGCCGCTGGAATTGCCGGATTAGAACGGGGTGTTCAGATGCACAAAACTGTGCAGGCTGTGCCGTCTTCGGTCATTGCCTGGGCGGTCGTCAATCCGACCATGCCGCCTGCACAGATCGTTAGAACGACGAGGCCAATGAAAATGCGACGCAGAAACTTCGCGTCTGCCTGAATGGAATTGTTCAAAATTTGCCCTCAACTGCTTTGCCCCCCGCGCAGAACGCGGGAATCACATTTACTTCTTATTGTCGACATAATGCTTAATGGATTATGTATCAATCACTAATAATTTTAATGATTAACGAATAGTTCTGATATCGACAAACCGCCCTGCGAGAGCCGCCGCTGCCGCCATTTGGGGGGACACGAGATGGGTGCGGCCCCGGTAGCCCTGCCGGCCTTCGAAATTGCGGTTTGAGGTTGAGGCGCAGCGCTGGCCGGGCTTCAACTGGTCGGGGTTCATGCCCAAACACATGGAGCAGCCGGGTTCACGCCATTCAAATCCGGCGTTGAGGAATATCTTGTGCAGGCCTTCGGCTTCGGCCTGTTCCTTCACCAGGCCGGAGCCCGGAACGATCATGGCGTAGGCCAGGTTGCCAGCGATCTTCTTGCCGTCAACAATTTTGGCGACGTTGCGCAAATCCTCGATGCGGCCATTGGTGCAGGAGCCGATCCAGATCACATCAAGCTCGATGTCGGTGATTTTCTGGCCGGGCTTGAGGCCCATGTAATCCAGGGCGCGCCATTTGGATTGGCGCTTGCCTTCATCAAGAATGTCATCGGGGTTTGGAACGCTACCTGCAACCGAGACAACGTCCTCCGGCGAGGTTCCCCAGGACACGATGGGGGGAAGCGATGCGGCATCAAGCTTGACGATGCGGTCGAAGTGGGCGCCAACATCGGTGTGCAACGTGTCCCAATAGCGCCGCGCCTTGTCCCAGTCGGCACCCTTGGGGGCCTTGGGGCGGCCATGGAGATAGTCGTAGGCTTTCTGGTCGGGCGCTATCATGCCGGCGCGCGCACCACCTTCAATGGTCATGTTGCAAACGGTCATGCGGCCTTCCATCGAAAGATCGCGGATGGCTTCTCCGGCAAATTCAATGACAGAGCCGGTGCCGCCCGCGGTGCCAATCTCGCCGATGATGGCGAGGATGATGTCCTTGGCGGTGGCATGGGGCGCCAGCTTGCCGGAGACTTCCACCAGCATGTTCTTGGCTTTTTTCTGGATCAGGGTTTGGGTGGCGAGAACGTGTTCCACTTCCGAGGTGCCAATGCCGTGCGCGAGGGCTCCGAAAGCGCCGTGGGTTGAGGTGTGGCTGTCGCCGCAAACGATTGTGGTGCCCGGCAGCGTGAAGCCCTGTTCGGGGCCTACAACGTGGACGATGCCCTGGCGCTTGTCGCGCTCGTGGAAATATTCCACTCCAAATTCGCGGGCATTCTGGGCCAGCGTTTCAACCTGAATGCGGCTTTCCTCTTCGGCGATGCCCTTGGAACGATCGGTGGTTGGCACGTTGTGATCAACCACGGCGAGGGTACGCTCCGGGTGGCGCACCTTGCGACCCGTCATGCGCAGGCCTTCAAAGGCTTGCGGGGAAGTGACTTCATGGACGAGGTGGCGGTCAATATAGAGCAGGCAGGTGCCATCGTCGGCCTCATGAACCAGATGATCGTCCCAGAT
>JANNXN010000152.1:0-13140 GCA_031409595.1 Rhodobiaceae bacterium | reverse complement strand
GAAAGGCGGCGGAAAGTCATCTCCCTCCTTCCAGCTTTTCGATCCGCGCAAGAATTTCAAAGGCCCGCGCCGCCGGGCATTCAAGCGGATGGAGCCGCGCATTCATTTCTTCGGACCTGATCCCCGGGTGGCAGCGCTGTTTCCAGCACCCCGGCCTGTGGTTGAACCGCCGCCGCCGCCCGATGGCCTTGTGGGCGCCCAACGCCTCTCCCGCAGGCTCCAGGCCCTCAAGCTGGCACTCGATGATCTGCCGCGCCAGGCCAGGCGACTTGTGCGCTGGCAGTTGAGGCGGAAAGCCGCGCCAAGCCACAAATTCCTGTCACCGCTCCGGCCCGGCCATCCGCCGGGCTACCGCCGCAAGCCCGTTCACGAAGTCGATGAAGTCCTCATCACATGCCACGGCCTCGCCTGGGAGGCGATGAAGCCCGACACAAGCTGAAGCGCTTCCTGCGCAAGAGAAAAACCATCCGTCTACGGATTAATATGGTTCTGCTTCCTTTTGGCATTACGTTCGCAGGTATTTGAACAGGGCGGCGATGTCGCCGTTGTTGCGGCGGATGACGCCGACGAAGGTTGAGCGCAGTTGTTGGGCCAGCCAGACCGAGGAGACATTTACATCCCGCACGAGATAGCCGCGCTTGGTCTTGTAAAGCCTGAAGATGATTTTCTTGCCGGTGGAAAGCTGGGTGTTCACTGTGAGATCGTTCTTCGAGCCCACACAGCCGGTAATCTTGAGTCCATTGCCGGAAAACTTGCCGGCGTGCCTGGCCATGAAGCGGCCGATGAAGCCGCGGGTGAGAACTATATATTCAGCCTGCTGAGCTTTATTCATCGCTGCCCGGTTGGGTCCCAGCGCGAACAGGGCGATGCTGTTCAAATCGGTGTAGCGGGAGGCCACGCCGGAAAATGCCTTGGGTGATCCCACCCGGGCTGCTCCCATCATGGCATTGCCGGCATTGTTGATGAATGCCTGGGCCTCACAGGCATTGACTGCCGTGTTAAAGCTCAGAAGAAACAAAAGGCTTACTGTCAGAATAGCAATCCAGCGCATGTGCATTGCATTAATCCCTCTGCGCCTATGTGAATCAGATTGAATCTGAGTCGCAAGAGTCAGCGATGCCTGGAATGAAATTTATTCTTTGTCCTTGCTCTTCACGCCCTTGATCTTCGCCTCGCGCAAGTGAAGACCGGTTCTTGTGCCCTCGATGTCTTCGGCCTTGGCCAGATCATAGGTGCGTTTGCGAAGCTCCATGACCAGTTCGTTGCGGTCTTCAATGTGGGCAATTTCATTGAATGGAACGGGTTTGCCAATGCGAACGTTCAATCCTGTTCCAATGCGCCGGGCGGTTTCGCGAAACACCAGCGAAAGCCTGAGTGTCAGGCTCAAGTGGCTGGCAAGCTGGAAGAGGCGGCTGTTCTGGCCAGTAAAGAAAATCGGAACGACGGTGGCTTTTGAATTGCGCAGGAGCTTTGCCGCGAAGGGCGCCCAGGGCAAATCCACGGCCTGTCCCTTGTGCGGTTTTTCGGATGTGGCAACACCGCCGCCTGGAAATATGCCCACGGCATGGCCATCTTTCAGCCAGTCCTGTGCGGCAAGCCTTGAATTGACGTTGGTCTCGCGCGCCTCCCGCGTTGGCGCGAATGCGACAGGCAAGAGGTTTTCGGCGGCTTCGGGGGCCTGGCAGAGAACGTCATTGGCCAACACCTTCGTGTCAGGCCTGACTTTGATTGCAAGCCAGGTGAGGGTGATGCCGTCGAGCACGCCATAGGGATGGTTGGCGATGAAAAGCACAGGCCCGGTTGCGGGCGTCAGCGCCAGTTCGGCCTCATCATACTTCACATTGAGCCGCAGCAGCCGGACTGCGGCATCGAAGAAATTTTCGCCGTCACTCACGCTTTTCTGGTGCTGGAAATAGAGCTTCTTGAGTTTGCGCTGGCCGCCCATCTTTTCAATCGCCTGGATCACCACGCGCTGGATCGCTGGCTGATCGGAAGTCGAATAGGAAAAACGAACTTTCTTCGGCTTGCTCGATGACTGCGGCAGTTTGGGCATTTGATGGGTTGGCGCGCTCGTTGGGTTTTGCTGGCTGTTATCGCTTATATGCTCTATTTGACGGCGTCGATAGGAGAAGTTGATGTTCAAGCTCTATGCAAGAAAAGGTGCTGGTTCGCTGGCGGTGGAAGCGCTTATGGCGGAATGTGGCGCTGCCTATGAAATCATTGATGTGCTGCGTGACCCCACAGGTTCACTGGTTGAAAGCTACCGGGTGATCAATCCCCGATCAGAAGTGCCCGCTTTAATGCTGCCAGACAACAGCATCATGACAGAGAGCGCTGCCATGATGATTTACATTGCAGATCTCCATCCGGATGCCGGATTGGCGCCGATTGCGACCTCTCCGCTCCGGGCGCAATACTTGCGCTGGATCTTGAATTTCGCCGCTGCCATCTACACCGCTGATTTGCGCCTGTTTTATCCGGTTCGCTATTCAACCGAAGCTTCGCATGCGGATTGCATCAAGGCCAAGGCTGTCTCAGACATGCAAAGGGATTTTGCATTGTTTGCAGATGCCCTGGGTTCGGGGCCCTATATTCTGGGCGACAAGATGAGTGCTGCTGATATTTATGCTGCCATGCTGTTCAGCTGGGCGCCTGATGTTCCCAAATTATTTGACCGGCATCCCAATATCCAGGCGCTCTATGACCTGGTGAAATCCCGGCCCAAAATAGCGAAGGTCTGGGCGCGGAACGAAACGATTTAGGCGGCTTCTTCCTTTGGAACGCCCAGCCCCAACACGCGGCAGATTGCGTAGACCAGATCGGCGCGGTTGAGGGTGTAAAAGTGGAACGTGTTGATGCCTTCGCGGCGCAGCGCTTCGACTTGTTCGGCCGCCACAATTGCGGCGACCAGATTCCGGGTTTCCGGATCGGCATCAAGGCCGGCAAAGCGGCGCGCGAGATCGGGCGGGATGTGCGCGCCGCATTTCTCTGAAAACTCGCAAACGCGGGCGAAGTTGGTGATTGGCAGGATGCCGGGAACCAAATCAATGTTGATGCCGCGCGCATGTATCCGGTCACGCAAACGCAGGAAGAATGCATTGTGAAAGAAGAACTGCGAGATGGCGCGCGTTGCGCCGTGCTCGGCCTTGTCAGCCATGAAAGCCAGGTCTTCTTCAATTGAAACAGACTCGGGGTGGCGTTCGGGATAGGCGGCAACCGAGATTTCAAAATTTGCGATGTCGCGGATGCCGCGCACGAGATCGGCAGCGTTTCTGTAGCCCTGGGGATGGGGTTCGAAGCGTTTGCCAACGCCGCCTGGCGGATCGCCGCGAAGTGCTAGAATATGGCGAACTCCGGCGTTCCAATTGTCGCGCACAACGGCGTTCACCTCCTCCTTTGAGGCGCCCACACAAGTGAGGTGGGCTGCCGGTTTGAGACTGGTGCTATCGTTAATCCGCTTGACTGTTTGCAGTGTTCGGTCGCGGGTCGTGCCGCCAGCTCCATAAGTGACGGACACGAATTCGGGCTTGATGGTTTCCAGCCGTTTGAGCGTTGCCCAGAAGGCCGCTTCGGCATCGCCCGCCTTCGGAGGAAAGAACTCGAAAGATATGGAAGGTTTGTCCGTCATTGCGAGACTGCGCCAATTTCAGCGGCAGTCGCCGTGGACCGCACTGTCTTGTTGGCGCCAAGCCAGATTGAAACCGTGAGGCCAGTTTGCTCCTTCAGCCATGGCGGAGGCAGGAGTTCATGCTGATGCAGAGTGAGGCCCGCACGATTGAACCAGCCGGTGATTTGTTCGGTTGCAATTCCAAGGCGGCGATGGGCATGATCGTTGCGCAGTGCCTCCAGTTCATGGGGTGCGAAATCCACGACAATAAGCCGGCCCTGGGGATGCAAGATGCGCCGCGCTTCGATCAAGGCGCGCGCGGGATCGTCCAGATAATGCAGCACCTGATGAATGACCACCAGGTCTGCCGCGCCATTGGCGAAGGGCAGGGCGTAGATATCGCCATGGCGCACCTGAGCATTGCGGAGATTATTGCGTTCAAGATTTGCCCGGGCAATGGCAATCATCTCGCGGCTTGCATCTATGCCAATCGCCTGGTCAGCCTGGGGGGCGAGCAACTCCAAAATGCCGCCGGTGCCGGTTCCGAGGTCAACGAGTGTTTTTATCCGGCCAGGCCCCACGATGTTGAGCATGGCGGCCTCAACGTCTTCTTCGCGGATATGCAGGGAGCGGAGCTTTTCCCAGTTTGCAGCACTGCTGCTGAAGTAACTGGCGGCCAATTCGGCTCTTTGGGCCCTGGTTGATTCGAGGCGAAACAAATCTCGCGCCAGCGATTGATCCTGGGCTGGCAACATATCAACGATGGCACGCGACAAGGCTCCACCCATGCCCTCTTCGCGCAGCCGAAAAAGGACCCAGTTGCCCTCCTTGTGGCGGGATACCAGGCCTGCCTCGACCATCAGCTTTAAATGTCGGCTGACCCGTGGCTGGCTTTGCCCGAGGATTTGAGTGAGCTCGCTCACATTGAATTCGCCATGGGCCAACACGAACAAGATGCGGACGCGTGTCGATTCTGCAACAGCTCGAAGCCCAACCAGTAATTCATCCATCGTAGTCACCTCGTAATTTAGACATAAACATATCTTTATATAGATTTCAACGGTTGTTTTTGTTGTATAATCTTAGGTTGTTTTCCAAGAAATTATCGCTACATGTGATCGTCTTGCTTTATTCACACTTTAGTTGCGTATTGGCGAAGCCCGGGCACCGTTGACTCAATTGGAGGAACTATGACCAGAACTAAAAAACGCAGTTTCACGCGGCGTGAATTTGCGGCTTTGCTTTTGGGGACTATTGCATTCGGCAACACGGGAGCAGCGCTGGCGGCGATTGATCCGGCGGAAGGATATGTTGACCGGATTGCCGGCGAAGTCATGGCGCTGGCAAATGGAAACATCCGTGGGACTGCGCTGAAAACGAGATTCGCATCGCTCTTGAATCGCTACATTAATCTGAAGGCCATCGCCAATTTTGCGCTGGGACCGCGCCAGAAACTGCTGCCGCCAGCTAAGCGGGAGGAGTTTTACCGCCTCTTCAATAGCTATGCAGCCGCCTTGTTTGTGTATTACGCCGATGACTTCAAAGGTTCTGAACTGGATATCATTTCGAATTCCAAGCAGGGCAAGTTCATTGTTATTACAAGTGCGATTGTTTCGAATAGCGGCGGCAGGGAGCAGGTGAAGTGGCGGCTTACTCAAACTGGCGACGGCTATAAGATAAGCGATATCAATATCAAAGGCGTGTGGCTAACGATCGCCACAAAAAAGCGCTTTAGCGAAGTGCTTAATCGGTCTAAAGGTGATTTTGAGGTTTTGTTCGCTGAGCTCAAAGAAGCCGAGACGTGGTAGTCCGCTGACGGTTGATGGCTTGTTCATGATCCGTTAACCATACCGGCCCGATTAGTAAGTTTGGAAATTCGAATCATGATCTCTCGTCGCACCCTGTTGGGCTTGTTTGCCGGATTTACAGCGTCATCCGCCTTGGCGGCTGATCATCCTTCAATCACTTTTATGAATAAGTTCGGCAAGGACATGCTGAACGCCCATCGCCATGGAACCGTCGGCAAGTTTGAGGCCGTGATTGAACAATACTCTGATGTCGTCGGAATTTCGAACTACTCGCTTGGCCAGTTCAAACCGGCGCTGAAGCCCAGCCTGCGCGAGAGATATTATCGCGGTGTCACAGTTTTCATGGCGCGTTATTTTGCTGAACAATCGCGGGAATATGAAATTGCTAAATACGAAATTGGCGAGGCCACGGTAGATGAGAACAAGGATGTCATTGTTGAAAGCAAGGTGTACCTCCTGAAAGGCCAGGTTTACAATGTCAAATGGCGGCTGAAGTGGATCAGTGGTAGCTACAAGGTGGCTGACGTAAAAGTTTTGGGCTTTTCGCTGACTTATTTGCAACGGGGACTTTTCACTTCATTCTTGTCCAAGCGCAAGGGTGATGTAAGCCAATTGGTTGCAGCGCTCAACCGTTGAAAATACTCATCGCAATTTTTGCGGCCACCATGGCGCTGGCGGCGTGTTCGAGCAAAGATTATTTTGAGACATCGGGCCTTCAAGCTCCCGTCAACGCCTGCGTGATTGATCCGCAAATATTGGGGCAGGCGCAGGCTGTTCCAGATATCGATGAAGGCAATGGCTGTGAAGTGCGCGATGCCTATAAGGTTGTGTCGCTCGCTGGCGTGCAATTCAGCGAGACAGCCACGATGAATTGTGGATTGGTTTCGCCGTTGAATGGCTGGCTGGATAATGCGGTGCAGGACGCAGCCGCGCAGGCCTTTGGGAAGCGGGTTATTGCTGTGGACATTGCCGCATCATATTCGTGCCGCCCGCGCAATAATTTACGCGGCTCCAAGATGAGCGAGCATGGGTTTGGGAATGCCATAGACATTTCGGCGTTCACCCTGGCTGGCGGGCGCAAGATTTCTGTTCTGGAGGATTGGAATGGCGGCGCCGATGCCAGAAAATTCTTGAGGCAGGTTCGCAAGGCTGCTTGCGGCGATTTTGCCACCGTGCTTGGTCCGGGGTCGGATTCGTATCACCGCGATCACATTCATCTTGATTTGCAAAACCGGCGAAGTGGCAGCGCCTATTGCCATTGATGGCCTTGGCCCTTCGCAATTCTTCGTAGTGGGTCAGTTTGAATTTCCGCTTTTTGAGCCTTGACCAGACATGTACAGCTCGTGACTGAACCGACGCGAATGACATTCGCCGATATGAGCGACATTGGACGCCGATTCACATCGACTTCCATGTCGACGATCTTGAGAGTGTCTTAGTAAGCGCGTTGAACGCTGGCGCGAAATGCGAACAAAAGTTCGGGGGCGGAAAGCACGCTCCGATCGCGTTTTGCAGCGATCCATTCGGCAATGGTTTTTGCATAATCGGAACGAAGGCTGAAGTGTAATTCCAAGTTGCCCAATCCTGCTGATTAGCTCACCGAGTTGAACTGCTCCCTCAAAAACTTAGAGTGGCCTTGCCTGAACGTGGGTGCAATGCTGGCGCGATGTCAAAATGCAACACCTCTTCACGTATCCCGAGCTTGGTGTACAGCGCTACTGCAGGTTTGTCGGGCGGATCAGCTTGGACAAATATCACATATGCGCCACGCAACGCAGCGATGTTTTGCAGCTCTGAAATAAGCGCCGAGGCAACACCCTTGCGACGGTACATTTCCAAGACCGCGAGGTCATAGATATAAATCTCGCTTCGTTCCTGCTCAAATTTTTGTAGCACATAGGCAGCCAACCCACCGATGATTTCATCATCTTGAATTGCGGCAAGAGCAATAAACTGCTCGCTGCCCAGCAAATTTTCCAAGTACCGTGTTGTTGGCTGAGCGCCTGTATAAGTTTCAATATCATCAAAGGCCTGTCCAAATACCGCCAGTACTGCCCTAAATTTATGGATGTCGCTCGCACTCAGCTTGCTGATTGAAAATAGCTCCCCACTCTTCATAGAATGATCCTCATTGCAGCATCAGAAACAAAACCCACTTCAAGTGTAATAATCTTACCAGTCAAGCCCCATGTCAGGATTTGGCCCTAAGCGCCAGATGGGATGTTGGAACTTCTTGTCTGTAATCGGGAGGAATACAGACACAATAGGGCGGCGATGGCCCATCTTTGCAAGTCAGACCGACCCACTGCCCAATTCTTCGGCCTGTTGCAATTTTGGTGTTGAGGGGGCATATCACCGTCTATGGATCAAGAACTCATAAAGCCAGATGCGTCACCCCGGGGTTCCTCCCAGGCCTTCAGCCCGCTTGGTTGTTTTATTGCCGCGTCAGGCGTGACTTTACTGGCTTTTTGCTTGTGGGGGGCTGCAGCGGTGACGACGGTTTGGGCATTTTCCAGACTGTTGGGATTGCCCGACATGATTGCCGATGGACTCATGATTTTGAGTCTTGTTCCGGCGGTTATTGCGACGATCTGGACTGCGGGCCGGGCATGGCATGTTGAACGCCGTCTGGCGCAGCATCAGGATATCGATGTTCCGGTTTTCCAGATGTGGCACTATTTCAAAAAAATTACGTGATGATTTAAGCTTTGCGGCTCAGCTGCTAGATTCGGGCGAACATGTCTATTTGGACCCGCATTACTGAGGCGCTTGCCCTCGCCGGAGATTCAATCGGCAACTTTCTTGCGAAGTTGGCGCGATCACGGGTAAGAACCCCAGAAAAATCGATTGGCTTTACGATTGGCATGATTGCCCTGGGCGCCAAGATGGCAAAAGCAGACGGCGTGGTGACAGTCGACGAGGTGGCAGCGTTCAAGCGCGTGTTTCGGGTTCCGCAATCGGAGTTGGCGGCTGTTGCCCGCGTGTTCAATTTGGCCAAGCAGGATGTGACAGGCTACGACGCTTACGCCCGACAAATTGCAAAATTGTTTCACGCCAAGGCTGCCATACTTGAGAATGTCATTGATGGGCTGTTCCATATCGCAAAGGCCGATCATGTCATTCACCCGGCAGAGCTGAAGTATCTTGAGAACGTGGCGTTGCATTTTGGTTTTGGTGCGCATGATTTTGCGCGGATCAAGGCGCGGCATGTGGCCGGCGGAACTGACGATCCCTATCTGATTATTGGCGTTGAGCGGTCTGCGGAATTGGCTGTGATCAAAACCCATTACCGCAAATTGGTGCGGGAAAACCATCCCGACAGGCTGATTGCAGCGGGCGTTCCAGAAGAAATGGTGCTGCTGTCGACCGATAGATTGGCCCGCATCAATGCGGCCTATGAGAAAATCCTGAAGGAGCGGCAGCCGTGATACGCTCAAAGTTGGCTTCGCAGTTTGTGCTTTCGCCGAATGTGGGTGCGCGTCTGGGGAGCGGGCGGGCGGACATGCTCATCCTGCATTACACTGGAATGGATAGCGCTGAGCGGGCTTGCGAATGGCTGTGCGACCGGACGTCAAATGTTTCATGTCATTATCTGGTAGATGAGCGCGGCGCCATCACACAAATGGTGGATGAAGGGCTGCGCGCCTGGCACGCCGGCACATCGTCCTGGGAGGGTGACGAAGACGTCAACTCCCGTTCAATCGGGATTGAAATTCAGAATCCGGGACATGGCGCGGGGTACCCAGATTTTCCGAAGGTGCAGATGCAGGCGATCATTGCGCTGTGCCAGGACGTCGTCGCGCGCCATGGCATTTCCGCCACCAGAATTTTGGCCCATTCCGATGTGGCGCCATTGCGCAAAATTGATCCGGGTGAAAAGTTTGATTGGGCAATGTTGCACACGCAGGGCGTTGGTCACTGGATTCAACCTGAACCGATCACAAGCAGCGGATCGCTGTTGAAGGCGGGTGACACGGGTCAACAAGTTGAAGCGCTGCAAGCGATGTTGAAGAGCTACGGCTACGGTGCCGTTGTCAATGGAGTTTACGACCACCTCACGCAGGCCAATGTCCGGGCGTTTCAGAGACACTTTCGCCCGGCGCTGGTTGATGGAATAGCTGACACGTCAACCGTCGATACACTACATCGCCTTTTGACACGCGCCGAGCAGGATGGAAAAATCCACTCCATATAACGGATATGTGTAGCTGCTTTTCCCAACACTGATGCTGAAGCGCCGGGCCTTGCCCAGTTCGGCAAACAAGGGATCGGAGGACTTTAACTCAGTCTCAATACTGACTGAGGCGGCTTCCTGGTTAACCGAAGTTTGGCCTTTCATGCGAAACAGCTTGTCTGAAACCTTGACTTTGAAGGGAACCGATGCCGCGATGGCGGTGTTAGGATCTGCATCCGGCACGAATAGTTTTATGATGCCTGATTGCCTGCTGCACCAGAAGCTCACGCCAACATCGTCAGTTTGCGGCACGCCGAAAACCAGGAAGGCTTCTTGATCTGTCAGATCGAAATTCCACTGCCGTTCCTGCGCTTCGGCAATGGTTGGTCCGTGCGCCATGAGCACCAGAAGAACGAGAAATCGAAGGACCATTTGCTGCCTTTGAGCGGATTGGGGGAGTGGGCGAAATTGAATGTACCGACTCAATTGAGACTATGGAAGCCGCATTTGGGCTGAAAATCTTGCCCTCCGACCAGCGGTATAGTTAATTCAGGGGCTAACAATCTTTTCTAAGTAATTGAATTCGGTCACGTTCTTTAAGCCTTGCGAAAATATTCAACAGCTTTACAAGTGCGAAATCCTTTGATATTCTTCATTTTCATATTGAAGCAAATAGCGTGGGGCAATCACGCTGATGGTTCGAACCCGGGTGAGGCAAATAGCTCGTTACGAACTGGATTTTCATTGCGAATGGTGTGGTTCGAAGATGTGGGGCCGAAGGTGGGATTTTCTCGCTTTTGGTTTTGCAAATGGTTGAAGTGACGGGCAAAAGATTGGGCAAAGGGCAGTAGGTCATGGGTATTATTTCTTTTATTGGTGGGGCAAGCCAGTCATATGCCTTTGACGTGAGTGATCGTGCTTCCGCTCTGGATGGCGCTGTCCAGACTGAAGGCGAGAAGGCCAGAAACCGGCTTGCTGAAATTTTGGGAAATGCGCGCACCGGCATTTTGAGCGGTGACTATCTTGCAATGGTTGCAATTGCCATTGGTTTCTACGAACTGATTGAATCCTACAAGCGTTATACCGAGTCAATTGTCGCTGACGTTGACAGTGCTGTAGTCGACGATGTGGGCGTGGAGATTCTGGTCGGCGCGGCTGGCGAGGATGTCAAACTCGACAATGCTGATGCTGTGGCCCAGGTCGAAGGCGGAGATGTCGACACTTCAAGTGTAGATGCCGCGAAGCCGGAAGGTTCACCTGAAGATCCGGCAGATGTGAATTCGGCTGATAACGGTGAATTGCATACAAGCGGTTCCACATCTGCCAGCTTTGACAGCGCCGCGGTCCTGGGCATTGCTCCCATGTCGGCGGAATTCATTTTCGACTCCGGAAGTGCTACGCGCGTATTGTTGGGTGGCGCCGGTGACGACAGATTAATTGTAGACTTGTCGGCGGATATATTTGTTGATGGCGGCGCTGGACAGGACACCGCTGTATTCACCCAGAGCGCCCTTTCGGTCAATTTCAGCATCACCGATGCAGAGCTCCTTGTGGTTGCTGATAGTTCCACGGGCGCGGCTGCCACTCTTGCAAATATTGAGACTGTAGCATTCAGCGAAGGTGAATTTAATATTGTTGGCACGCTTGGCAGCAATGCGGGTAACACCATCGTTGGCACCGAAAAATCGGATCTGGTGCTTGGTTTTGATGGCGATGACGACCTTTCGGGCGGCGACGGCGATGACATCGTAATCGCGGGCGATGGCGACGACGTGCTATCGGGTGGCGAAGGCAAGGATATTTTGGTTGGCGGCGATGGCGCCGATATTTTCCGTTTCGAGCTGGAAGCTGACCAGGGCGATCTTGAGGCCGTCAGGGACATTATTTACGACTTTGTGCATGGCGTCGACAAGATCGACTTGAGCGGCATTATCGCAGCATTTCCCGAAACATTTGATTTCAGCGAGAGCCTCGATAATTCGATGCTTGCGAGCGACAATGCTTTCATGATGTTCGATTTGACCCAAGACGACCAGATCGTGTTCTACTGGGTTGATGATATCGATGACATTTATGACAAGACTGTTGTTCATGGCAAAGGTCATGGCAATGATGGTGTTGACAACAGTGGTAGTGGTCATGCGTTCGAATTCGAGTTACGCGGTCTCTACACTCTTGGTGTTGATGACTTCATCGTTTAACCCTTGATCATTTTTGATTGAATCTGCTTAACTTCAATTTTCCCCGTCAGTAGAACTGGCGGGGATTTTGATTGGGGAGTTCGATTGCATGCGTGCAGATATTATCGTTGTTGGCGGCACAGTTCTGACGATGCAGGACAATGGTTCACGCGCGGAGGCTGTTGCCGTGCGCGGCCGGGAAATTGTCAAAGTCGGGACAATGGCTGAGGTGACAGCGCTTGCCGGGCCAAAGACCAGAGTGATTGACGCCAAGGGCGGCACAGTCATGCCTGGCTTCATCGAGGCGCATATGCATCTGTTTGCGGGTGCGGCGGAGCTCGATAACCTTGATCTGCAGGGGGTGAGTGGGTTTGAGGCGTTGAATAGGGCGGTTCGTTCCTATGCGGCTGCGCGACCTGGGGAATTCCTGCTCATCGGCAATCAGGCCGACTACACAATTATTTCAGAGACTGAATCGCTGACGCGGCATCATCTTGACCGGATGCTGCCTGATCGCCCGCTGCTGCTGTTTTCGCCGGACCATCACACGGCCTGGGCCAATACTGTTGCCTTGAAGCAGGCCGGAATTCTTTCGGGCAAAGCAGTTGGCGCCGGCAACGAGGTTGTGATGGAAGCCAACGGGTTCGCATCGGGGGAGCTCCGTGAGGGCGAAGCTATCGGTCCGGTCATGGATCTTTCGCCATCGGGAAATCGTGACCGCCTCGGTTTGACGACGGGTGGCGAGCCTGATCCATATCCGAATTCCAAGCAGTTTTCCCATGACCTGAAAACACTGAAACGGGGGCTGGACCACTGTGCCCGCCACGGCATTACCAGCGTTCAAAATATGGACGGCAATCTCTACACACTGGAGCTGCTTGCCGAGTTGGACAGACGCGGCGAATTGTTGTGCCGCGTTTGTGTGCCGTTTCATTTCAAAAATTTCATGACAATCGAGGCGCTTGAACGCGCCAGCACCATGGCCAAGGCTTACAATGGAGAAAAGTTGAAATCGGGCTTTGTGAAGTTTTTCATGGATGGCGTGCTGGATAGCTGGACAGCCGTTATGCTTGATGACTATGCGGATCGCCCGGGCTGGCGTGGCGAGCCTTTGTTTTCTGCGGAGCATTTCAAACAGGTTGCTGTTGAGGCCGATCGCAGGGGATTGCAGATAGCAGTTCATGCCATCGGCGATGGGGCGGTCAGAGCTGTTCTGGATGGCTACGCGGAGGCGGTGCGCGTAAACGGCAAGCGTGACAGCAGGCACCGGGTTGAACATATCGAAGTTGTTCATGTCGACGACGTCCCAAGGTTTGCGAGCCTTGGCGTATTGGCTTCCATGCAGCCGCCGCACCCGCCGGGCAATCATGG
>JANNXN010000151.1:0-31921 GCA_031409595.1 Rhodobiaceae bacterium | reverse complement strand
AGGGGGAGGGAGACTCTGGGATAATCAAAAGTCATTCCGCTCCAGCGCCGGGGTTTGGGTAGGCGGCATGCGGATTTCGCGGGTTACGGGTGCTGTAATCGGGATGTGACGCTGCCTGTCGACGCTTTATAGAGATGCCATGGCTTTGGCAGATTCGCATGAAAATCGGACGGTTGGCATTCTCTGGATGCTGGCCACCATGTTTTGTTTCATCTCGCTTGATGCCATCATGAAACACTTGCTTGAGAGTCTTCCGCTGGTGCAGGTGACCTGGGGACGTTTCTTTTTTGCAACCATAATCGCCATCATGGTTTGCGGCAAAAGGCTGCCCACGCTTCTCAAAAGCAAGTCTCCGAAGATGCAGGGCCTGCGCTCGGTTCTTCTCATGATGACCACTGGTGCGTTCAATGCCGGCATTCGCTCCACGCCGTTAGCGACTGGAATTACCATCATGTTCCTCAGCCCAATTCTGATTACGGTTCTATCCATACCGCTGCTGGGAGAAAAGGTCGGCATTCGCCGATGGGTGGGCGTTATCGCTGGTTTTGCCGGAGCGGTCATCGTGGTCCAGCCCTGGAAGGGCGGGCTTGATGTCATTGGCGCAGGCGTTCTGTTTTTGCTGTTGGCTGCATTGCTGAATGCCAATTATCAGCTGCTCACCCGCGTTGTTCGCCACGACGCCCCGCTTACGACGCTGGTGTTCACCGCTGCGGCAGGTGCAATCGTTTCAAGTTTCATCGTTCCGTGGTTCTGGAGTTGGCCAAGTGCCTATGAGTGGATGCTGCTGGTGCTGAGCGGCGGGGCTGGTGCTGCAGGTCACCTCTGCCTCATCCGCTCCTTGCGCGCAGCACCTGCCTCGGTGGTTGCTCCCTTCAGCTATTCATCGCTCATATGGGCGACAGTTCTGGGTTATTTGATATGGCAGGATTGGCCCGATGTTTATACCTGGATTGGCGCTGCAGTGATCATTGGTTCGGGGCTCTATATTTTCCACCGGGAACGGGTTCTCAATCGCACAGTTATCGTTGATCAGCCATGAGGGCCAATCGGAATTTGCTGGGCATTCTCTGCATCGTTTTTGGCGTGATGATGTTTTCTGTGCAGGATGCCATTTTGAAATTCATCAGTGGTGACTATGCGCTTTCAATGGCGATGGCCGCGCGGTGTGCGGTTTCTTTGCCCTTGCTGGTCATCATGGTTCATTTTGACTGCGGGCTTGCAAAGTTGCTGTCGCCCAGGTTTGCAGCGCTGGCAATTCGCGGCTGCATTCTGCTGGTAGCCTATACCACCTACTACATGGCGCTGCCGGCTTTGCCGCTGGCGGAGGCTATCGCTTTGTTCTTTGCGGCCCCGATCATTGTCACCATTCTTTCTGTTCCATTCCTGGGTGAGAGAGTTTCGCCGCAATCCTGGGCTGCCGTTGCGTTGGGTTTTGTTGGCGTGTTGATCATTCTGCAGCCCGGAACCGGATTGTTCAATGCGGCGACCCTGTTCAGCCTGGTGAGCGCTTTTGCTTATGCGGCTGCCATGGTGTTTGCCCGCAAGCTTGGGGTTTCCGAGCCCGCCACAGTGATGGCATTTTATCAGAATGCGATTTATCTGGTTTTTTCATTGGGCGGAGCGGCCTTGCTTGCCTATTTGGAGATCGAACACTCCGCCAACCCGAGCCTGAATTTCCTGGTGCGGCCGTGGGAGTGGCCCAGACCATTTGATCTGGCGCTCATGGGGGGCTGCGGGGTGATTGCAGCTGTGGCCATGTCGCTGCTCACGCAAGGCTACAGAATTGGCGAATCCAATCTGGTTACAGTGTTTGAATACACGGGCATGATTTGGGCGCCGGTGTGGGGGTTCGTGTTTTTCAGTGAGGTGCCGCGCGCAACAACGCTGCTTGGGCTGGGACTCATTCTGGCGGCAGGCATCCTGTCCGTAAGATCGGCAACTAAAGAGCCTTCGCAATCGCGTCCAGCGCCATCAACTTCGTGATAAAGCCTTCCATGTCTTTCAGGGGCACCATGTTGGGACCATCGGAGGGTGCGTTGTCCGGGTCCTGGTGCGTTTCGACGAACACTCCAGCCACGCCCACAGCGACAGCAGCGCGCGCCAAAACCGGAACCATGCGCCGGTCGCCGCCTGAGGATGTGCCCTGCCCGCCGGGTTGCTGAACCGAGTGGGTGGCATCAAAGATTACAGGCGCGCCTGTCTCGGCCATGATCGGGAGAGAGCGCATATCGGACACGAGCGTGTTATAGCCGAAACTTGCGCCGCGTTCAGTGAGCATTACATTCGGATTGCCCGAGGCAATGATTTTTTGCACCACATTCTTCATGTCCCAGGGAGCAAGGAATTGCCCCTTCTTCACGTTTACAACACAACCGGTTTTTGCGGCTGCAACCAGCAAGTCGGTTTGGCGCGAAAGAAACGCAGGAATCTGCAGGATATCCATTACGGGTGCGATCTCGGCGCAATGATGAATTTCGTGAACGTCGGTAATTACGGGCAGGCCCAGTTCCTTGCGGATATCGGCAAACACGGACAGCGATTTTTCGAGGCCCATGCCGCGCGTGGCCGACAGACTGGTGCGGTTCGCCTTGTCGAACGACGACTTGTAGACAAGTCCAATTCCAAGTTTGGAGCAAATGTCTTTGAGGCTGCCCGCCATCATGAAGGCATGATCGCGGCTTTCCATCTGGCAGGGACCCGCAATCAGCGCCAAAGCCCCGGCATTCGAGAACGTGACGTTTCCGGCTTTAACTACGGTATTGGCTTGCATCAGGGATAGACCAGAAATGTTGCGGAGCCGTGGGCATAAAGCTTTCCATCCGGGCCCGCAACCCGGGCTTCGGCAGTCAGCATTGTGCGGCCGGCGTGGAGCACTGTGGCGGCACAAACCAGGCGCCCGGTTTCCGCAGTCAGTTTTCGCACGTAACTCACCTTGAGTTCTATGGTCCCATAGCCTACGCCATAGGGAACTTTCGTCTGTACGGCGCAGCCCAGAGCTGTGTCCATCAGGGTAGCGATGTAACCGCCGTGGACGCGCTGTTGCGGGTTGTAGTACTTCTCCGAGGGATAGGCTTCGACTTCAGCTTTCCCGTCGGAGGCGCTCACCAGCATCATATTCATTGTCTTGGACATCGGAGAGGATACGCCATCGCGGATCAAGCGCTGCACATATTCGAGGCCTGATATTGCTTCGGCATCATTCATCGGGCGACACTCACTGCTGGCGGTTGGGGAATGACAATTCCCTTTTCCTGAAAGGCTTTCAGAATGGCAAAGCGCACGTCGCTGGCGACAAACACGCCATCGAAAATGTCGGCAACAGTGGCCTTGATGTCAAAATCCAGCGCGTAAGTGCCAAATCTTGCGAGCGTCACCTGGGGTTCGGGATAGGTTAGCACTTTTGGATGCGCTTTGGTGAGTTGAAAAAGTATCTCACGCACTTTTTCGACATCGCTGTCGTAGGCGACGCTCACCACCACATTGAAACGGCCCATGGTGTCGCTGTGCGTCCAGTTCTTGACGGACTCGGTTATCAAATTGGAGTTGGGAACGATGATCGAGCAACCGTCGAAGGTTTCGATCTCGGTGGCGCGCACATTTATTTTCTTGATGATGCCTTCGCCTGCGGGAATGGAAACCCAGTCGCCCACCCGAATTGGCCGCTCAGCCAAAAGGATCAGGCCTGAGACAAAATTATTGACGATGGATTGCAAACCGAAACCGATGCCGACGCCGAGCGCGCCGGCAACAATGGCAAGATTTGAAAACTCCAGGCCAGCGGCGGTGAGCGCCAGTCCAGCGGCAAAAATGTAACCCGCGTAGGTGGCGCCCTTGCGGATGGAATCCTGCACGCCCTTGTCAATTCGCGTTTCAGACAGAATGCGGCCATTGAGCCAGCGCACAAAAAACTTGGTGAGCGCAATTCCACCGAAAAGCACCAGCGCTACAAGCAATATGCTGGATGGCGAGATTGTTATGTTGCCGACTTCGAAGCCGAAAAAGGCCTTGTTGGCCAGGGCGCGAAAATCAATCCACGTCACAGTCCACAGCAGGAAGAGTATTGGCAATCCGATGAGGATCAGGACCAAGTCTGTAACGGTGCGGAACAGCAGTCCGGCCCTTTCGATGCCGCGTTCACCAAGACCGGACATTCGACGGACGAACTTTCCGAAATCGCTGGAGGGGTCGAAGCTGCGGCCCACCAACCCATCTACCGAGTGGTGGATGAGAAACAGGAACGTCACCACCAATGCCGTGTTGAACAGTTTGAAGACGATAAAATTGGCGAGCGCAATGAAGCCGAACAACAGGCAGAGTGCGGCGAAAATCACCAGCAACCATGTCGGCATCAAGAATGGTTCTGCCCAGCCGAAGTAAATGATTTGGTTCGGAGACTTTTCGGTCAGGCCTGATTGGCGCCGGAAATTCAGAAGAATGAGGACAATGAGCGCCAGCATGACACAGGACGCCAGGGCTGAAAGTCCAATCGAATAGGCAACCGGCAAGTATATGCCATCGGCCAGCGTGCCGAATGCATCTGACGCACTTGAAATTCCTGCACAAATTGTGGCCAGCAATGCAAAACGCCGCGCAGCCCTGTCATCAAGATTGAGCAGTCGCCAATTGGGTTGCGTGGGTGCAGCAATCCGGTAGGCCATCATGCCATAAATCAGGGTGCCGAAAACAATGCCGGCAAGCCCATCCACGATGAGAGCAAGGCGTGGTGTGAGAAGTCCGGCGCTTTTAAGAAAACTGTCGCCGATGAAGGATGCGATGAATGCAAACAGTGCGGTGCCGAGCACCGCGCGAATGACACGCCAAAGCCTGTCGAGATTATCCGGAAACCCCGGTTCCTGGCTTCGAATCTGAATCCGCAACTGAAGTATGCGGTAGGACATCAGAAATGCGCCAACCAGCAAGGCCAATACGACGGGCACCAACATGAGGGACAAGGTGCTGGCGGTTTGCCTGATCTCTTTCCACCAGTTGGTCATCAACGCCGATATGCGTTGGACGAAAACGGTCAGGCCAGTCCCGGCGTCTGCCCACAGGTAGGGGTTGAAGACGGACCGGCTTGATTCAAATATGCGTTGGAAGAACTGGTCCCGCTGAATGGAGGAGGCATGGCCTGCCTCCTGCTCAGCTTCAACGGCTACCAATTCCAATTGGGTCTGCGCTCCCCGCAAGCGGTTGAGCGCGTCGTTCAGCAATTTCCGCTGAGCCTCAATTTCTGGGGCCTCAGTTGCGCCCTCGACCGGCACCGGCCCGAGCTTTGAAAGCTGTTCGGTAACCTCGAGTATGGGTCCACTGAGTTCTGTCGATTTAGTGAGGGCCTTGCTGCGAATATCCTCCAAGGCGCTGCGGAGCGAGACCAGGCTCTGGTCCGTGATGGTTGGCAGGCTGACTTGCCCCTCAATCCTTTGCAGCTCGGTGCGAAATTCGGTTGTGGCTCTTTCGGCCTGGCCGATAACGTATTCTTCGAACGCATAAGTCGGGCCCGCGATGCTCACCAAGGCCGCAAAAGCCACGCACCAGATCTTAAGGAACTGGAGCAATTTCAGCATCTCTACACCAATCGGCTTTGTTCAACTGCTGCCTCGACAAAGGAGGCAAACAGGGGATGGGGCTCAAACGGCTTGGATTTCAATTCGGGGTGATATTGCACACCGATGAACCATGGGTGATCAGGATACTCAATTGTCTCTGGGAGCAATCCATCAGGCGACATTCCGGCAAAGCTCATGCCGGCTTTTTCCAGCCGCTCGCGATATTGGGTATTCACTTCGTAGCGATGGCGATGGCGTTCAGATATGCGGGTGTTATCGTAAATCCCGGCGATCTTGCTGCCCTTGGCAAGGTTCGCCTCATAGGCTCCCAGACGCATGGTGCCACCAAGGTCGCCACCGGCTTTACGCATCTCGAGTTCGTTGCCCTTCATCCACTCGGTCATTTCACCCACCACTGGCTGCTTCGTAGGACCAAACTCAGTTGAACTGGCGTCAGCTATGCCACACAGACTGCGCGCCGCCTCGATGCAAGCCATTTGCATGCCAAAGCAGATGCCAAAATAGGGCACACGCCGGGTTCGCGCAAATGTGGCGGCTTTGATTTTTCCTTCCGCGCCGCGTTCACCGAAACCGCCGGGAACCAGAATGCCATGAACGCCCTCAAGGAACGGAGCCGGGTCTTCGTTTTCGAAGACTTCCGATTCTATCCACTCGATTTTGACTTTTACATTGTTAGCGATGCCGCCATGGACCAGCGCTTCATTGAGGGATTTGTAGGCGTCGAGGAGACCTGTATATTTGCCGACAACGGCAATCGTGACCTCGCCTTCAGGCTGCGATACGCGTTGCATGATTGCCTGCCATTTGGACAAGTCAGGCGCCTTGGCATTCTGGATGCCGAACGCTTCGAGCACTTCGCGGTCGAGGCCTTCCGCATGGTAGGCGCGCGGCACATCATAGATGCTGGCCACATCCAAAGCCTGGATGACGGCGGATGCCCTGACGTTACAGAAGAGGCCTATCTTGCGGCGTTCGTTTTCAGGAATTTCCCGATCGGCACGGCACAGAAGAATATCAGGTTGAATGCCGATGGACCGCAGCTCTTTGACTGAGTGCTGCGTTGGTTTGGTTTTGAGTTCGCCCGCTGTTGGAATATAGGGCAACAGCGTCAGATGAATGTAGATGCACGAGCCGCGCGGATTTTCCTGGCCGAATTGACGAATGGCTTCGAAGAATGGCAAGCCTTCAATGTCGCCAACCGTGCCGCCGATTTCCACCAGCACAAAATCAAAACCTTCATTGCCAGTTCGAATGAAATCCTTGATCGCATCGGTCACGTGTGGAATGACTTGCACGGTCGCGCCGAGAAAATCACCGCGGCGTTCCTTGGCGATGATATCCTGGTAGATGCGCCCCGTCGTTATGTTGTCTTGCTTATTGGCGGGCCTGCCAGTGAAGCGCTCGTAGTGCCCGAGATCGAGATCGGTTTCCGCCCCATCATCGGTCACAAACACCTCGCCATGCTGGTAAGGGCTCATGGTGCCGGGATCGACGTTGAGATAGGGATCAAGTTTCCGCAGCCTTACACTAAAGCCACGCGCTTGCAGCAAAGCACCCAGTGCAGCTGAAGCTAGACCTTTACCAAGTGAGGAAACCACGCCGCCGGTTATGAAAATATATCGCGCCATGGGAGTTCAATGTAGTCCCTTGCAAACATGATTCGTAGGCTGAAAAACGACTTTTTTCAGGGTATTGTGAACAACCGTGAAACAATTACTGTGAAACAGGAACCTGTGGAGCGGCAGGCGCGTCCGGCAATTTAGGCAGCGCACCGCCGGTTTCAGCCGGTGCCTGTTCCTGGACTTGCGAGGGAGCCGCATCAAACAATGAGCCGCCCCCACTTGTTCCCCGAATATCCAATAAAGTCAATGCAATAGACGTTATGAAGAAGCACACGCCCAATATTGCGGTGGTGCGGGTCAGCGCATTGCCGACGCCACGGGATGAAAACAGGTTTCCAGCTCCACCGCCACCGCCGCCAATCCCCAGCGCCCCACCCTCAGAGCGTTGCAGCAGCACTGCGCCAATCAGGGCCAGAGCGATAATCAGGTGGATAACGAGGATAACGGTTTGCATGCGATTTCTGCCTATTTCCAATTGGGGCGCGGTTTAGCTCCTAAGTGGGGTGAAATCAACCCGGTTCAATGGCCATAGAGATAGTTTGGCAGCCACAGGCCAATGCCGGGGAATATGTAGAGCAGCACCATTGCGAAGATTACGATGAGAATGAATGGCATGACGCCAGCAAATATGTCGTTGATTGAGACATGTTTGGGAGCAACGCCTTTCAGATAGAAGGGCGCCATGGCGACTGGCGGCGACAGGAAACTCGTCTGGATATTGAGCGCAATCAGAATGCCGAAGAACAATGGGTCAATGCCGAAATGATCCAGCAACGGCAGGAAGATGGGCACAAAAATAACGATGATTTCAGTCCATTCCAACGGCCAGCCCAGGATGAAAATGATGATTTGCGTGACCAGCAGAAACATGAAGGGTGTGAGATCAAGGCCCACCACAAAATCCTTGATTACGGCATCGCCGCCGAGAATGGCGAAGACGGCTGAGAATGTGAAGGAACCCACAAACAGCCAGCCGACCATCGCTGAGGTGCGGGCGGTGAGATAAACCGACTCCCTGAGTTTTTCAAATGTCAGCGAGCGGTAGGCTGCGGCTAGAAGGAGTGCTCCCAGTGCGCCGATGGCTGCAGCTTCAGACGGCGTTGCCAGGCCAAACATGATGGCGCCAAGCACTGATAGAATGAGAAGCGCCAATGGGACAAACGCTGTAACCAACTCATAAATGACCGTAAACAAAGGCACATTGCGTTCTTCGGGCGGCAACGGGGGCGCCAAAGACGGATTGAGAATGGCGCGGATCATGACATAAGCCATGTACATGCCCGCCAGCATGAGGCCCGGGAAAAACGCGCCGGCATAAAGTTGCACCGGAGAGACGCCCGCAGTTGCGCCGTAAAGTATCAGCATGATGCTGGGTGGAATGAGAATGCCGAGACAACCGCCCGCACAGACAATCCCTGCTGAAAGTTTGACGTCGTAACCGTGGCGCAGCATTGCCGGGAAGGCCAGCAGGCCCATGAGTGTCACCACGGCTCCCACGATGCCAGTGGCTGTGGCAAAAAGCGCGCAGGTTGCGAGCGTTGCGATACCCAGCGAACCGGGCAAGCCACCGGCTGCAAGCTGGATCGACCGGAACAGACGATCAAGAATGTTGGCGCGTTCGACGATGTAACCCATGAACACAAAGAGCGGCACCGAAATCAAAATGTCGTTGGTCATCACCGACCAGGTGCGCTGCACCAGCAGCGACATGACAGGTTCCCAGTTGCCATCGAAGGCCAGCCAGGCAAAGCCAACGCCCATGGCCATCAGCGTGAAAGCAATGGGGAAGCCCAGCATGATAAGGCCAACGAAAAGGATCAACATGAACACGCCGAGTTGCGGATCGGTCATGGTTTTGCTCCCGGGTCTGCGTGCTGTTCAAGAATGACTTTTTCGAGTTCTTCCACATCGTGCAGCCGCTGGGGCCAGGCACCTGTCCTGATGCAGATAAGACATCTGACCACTTCAACGATGCCTTGCAGCAGCAAGAACACACCAGTTACGGGTATCAAAGTTTTATAATGGTAGATTGGCGGACCGTCGGGGCTGTAGGCCGAATGCTCGTGGGTGACCCAGGACTGGGCGGCGAAACCGTAGCCCGAATAGATGAAGGCGATGATGCCGGGAAAGAAGAACAGGAAGTAGAGAGCCAAGTCCATCCAGGCTTGTGTTGTTGGCTTCCAAGCGCGGTAAAGGAAGTCTCCGCGGACGTGCGCGTTGCGGCTCAAGGCATAGGCGCCAGCCATGATGAACAGCATGCCGTAGAGAATGTAACTGGCATCAAAGGCCCAATCCGTGGGCGCCCCCAACACATAGCGCGAGAACACTTCAAAACTTACAGCGAAAGTCAGCAGCAAGATGGACCATGCGAAAAAATGTCCGATGAATGTGCTTACGACATCTACAGGAATGAGCAGGCGCTGCAGCCGTTTGATCCATGGTTCGCCGGGTTCGGTGGGTTTGAGGTGGAGAATAAAACTTGCGATCACCGAAACTACGCCGAGCCAGAATGTTACAGGCGTGTAAGCCAGTGTTCCTTTTTCAGTGTGGGCGGCAGATAGCAAATCGCAGGCGCCGCCAAAGGCCATGAGGCAATGGAAACTGTTGGCCGGGCGCAAACCCTTGGAGCCAACCATCTGCCCCACTTCGCCAAGGGCGTACAGCGACCAGAATATGGCGATTATGACCAGCGCTACGCCAGCAGCGAAAAGCACGAATGGCAACCGCTCATTTTTCATCCGTTCAATTCCTTGAATCGATTTCCACGATGGTCCACCCTGCCCCACATCAAGAACCGAGAGCGGGCCTGTTGCCCGCTCTCAATTTGCGCAAATCTGGTCCGCGTAACCTTATCAGGCCTTGAAGAAATGGTCGTAGGCCATGCGCTGGTCGACTTCCATTTCGAACTGGGTGCCGACGATGCGTTTGGCCCAAGCTTTCTGGCTTTCAACAACCTTGGCGAAGAATGGATCTGCCGATTGGATCTCAATCACCTTATCCCAAGCCGCAAGCTGGGCCTGCAATACGGAATCAGGCGTCTTATGAACCCTGACGCCTGCTTCCTTGAGGGCTGCGAGGTCTTTGGAGTAGCGATCCATCGCCTTCCAGCTCATGTCCTGTGAGGATGACTCCACGGCATATTTGATGATGGCCTGCAGGTCTGGCGACAAGGCATCAAACTTGGTTTTGTTCAGGATGATTTCGAAGCACTCTGCCGACTGGTGGTAGCTCTGCAGCATGTAATCCTTTGAAACGTCCGGGAAGCCCAGGAGCTTGTCGGAGGATGGATTGTTGAATTCAGCTGCGTCGAGCAACCCACGGTCCATGGCTGGCACGATTTCGCCACCACCCATGATCGTCACAGCAGCGCCCATTTGCTTGAAGAGATCGGCGGACAGGCCAACGGTTCGATACTTGAGACCGGTGAGTTGGGAAGCGTCGGTGATTTCCTGTTTGAACCAGCCGAGCGGCTGGGTTGGCATTGGGCCTGTCAGGAAGCCAACGAGGTTGAGGCCGAGTACATTCTGCACCAGCTCATCGTAGAGTTCCTGGCCGCCGCCATATCTCATCCAGCCGATCATCTGGTTGGCGCGCCAACCCCAAGAAGGCGGTGTTCCAAACAGGGAAGCTGCCTTGTGCTTGCCGTACCAATAGGCGGTCACGCCATGGCCACCATCGAGAGTTCCTGAGATCACTGCATCCTGCACTTCAAGCGCCTTGGCAACGGCACCGGCTGCCAGCAGTTCGAACTTCAGTTTTCCACCGCTCATTTCGTTGACACGGGTTACGAAATCCGAAGCAAATTCATGGAAGATATCCTTGGCGGGCCAGGTGCTCTGGAATTTGAACACCACGGCCTCCTGGGCGCGCGCCACATTTGGCATGGTGAGCGTTGCAGCGCCTGCGGCGGCAGCCAATGCCCCGCTCTTCAGGAATGAGCGGCGTGAATTGTCGCTCATGGCTTTATGAGTTTTAGTCATCTGTTCTCTCCCTAAAATGGCATCATATGCTGATGCGCTTGGAGCTAGATTGAACCAGATTGATCAAACGTACAACTGCTGCTCAGGTTGGCAACAGATTATTTTATCTAGGCCTGTATTTGTAGCGGAATGTGCAACAGGAAGCGCCTTCCATAATGGTTTGAGCGCGGTCCAATTTGATGTTGGGATCGTAGCCTTCGCAGAATGTTCCGTCGCGGTTGCAGGAGAGGAGATGGCCGATTTTGCCTAACCCCATTTCCTTGTAGGTCTCGGCGTATTTGCAGCGGACGACATCGAAGTTGAATGTCGTATCATTGGCCTCAAGCACCTTGACTTCGAGTGCGTCGTCGGCTGTCCACAGCTCAAAGAGCTTGACGAAGTCTGCCATTGATGTGACGCCACCAGGCGCCTTTTTTGCAAATTCTTTCCCTTCGGCAATTGCGGCTTTGCGAATTGCGGCGTCAAGAATGGCGGATGCTTTTTCCTCGCCAACCTGGGCCACCATTTCAGCATAAATTGGCCCGATGACCTGGGCTTGCAGTTTGCGTTTGGTGAGGGTTGGAATTTCGGTCATCACATATAGGCTTTGATGATTCCGATGAAGTCTGGGGCCTTGAGGCTGGCGCCGCCGACGAGTGCGCCATTGACGTTTGCAGCGGCCATGAGCTCCGAAGCGTTGGAAGGTTTCACCGATCCGCCGTAGAGGATGCGGACCCCTGCCCCGGCGTCGCCCATCAATTTGGCGAGATCGCCGCGAATATGAGTGTGGACTTCAGCCACTTCCGCGACGGTGGGAGTGAGGCCAGTTCCGATGGCCCAAACGGGTTCATAGGCGATGACGGTATTGGCAGCCGTGGCGCCCTCCGGCAATGAGCCTTTGAGCTGGGTTGAGGCCACCTCCAGGGCTTTGCCGGATTTCCGCTGGTCCAGGGTTTCACCGATGCAGATGATGGCGATGAGGCCTGCGGCATGGGCAGCTTTCGCCTTCTTGGCCACCATATCATCAGTTTCGGCATGATTGGTGCGGCGTTCCGAATGGCCAACGATGACGGCCGTGCAGCCTGCGTCCTTCAACATTTCGGCCGAAACATCACCGGTGTGGGCGCCTGAGACATTCCAGTGGCAATCCTGGCCACCCACCTTGATCCGCGATCCCTTCATGACAGCCTTGACGCGGCGGACCAGAGTTGCTGGGGGGCAGACCAGAACTTCGCACTTTAATTTGACGTCGCGCAACATGCCCGCTAACAGCCGAGGCTCCTTGAGCATCGCCGTTGTTCCATTCATCTTCCAATTACCCGCCACTAACGGACGCGGCGCCGAATTAACCATATTACCCACTCCAACCCTTTGATTATGTTGCGTCATAGCAGACCAATGTCGCGCTTGCGAGAGGCAACTGTCCCACCTATTATGCCGTTATTGTTTGAAAGGACTTCCCGATGTTAGAAATGTTCCGCAACGCAGGTAAATCCTGGGTGGCAAAGATACTCCTGCTTCTGTTGGCCGGGAGTTTCGGCGTTTGGGGCATTCAGGATATTTTCGGCGGTTTCCGGGCAACTGCACTGGCAACTGTTGGCGACCAGGAGATTTCGGACCAGGAATTTTCCCGTTCCCTAAACCAGACGCTGCAAAATATCGCCCAGCAACAGGGGCAAGCTTTGACATTGGAAGACGCGCGGAAGATGGGCTTGGATCGCACCGTTCTCAACAATCTGGTTCGGAGTGCCGCGTTGGATGCACAGGCTTCAAAACTCAAGCTTAATATTTCTGCCGCGACAATTGCCGAAGACGCCAGAACAAATCCCGTGTTCCAGGACAGCACCGGGAAATTTGATCCCGTAAAATTTGGAAATATATTGAAGTTGAACGGACTGAATGAGCAGATCTATGTGGCCAGCGAAGTTCGCAATCGCTTGCGGTCAGCGATAACAGGATCAGTGCAGCGCGGCATGAAACCGCCAAACACTCTGGTTGAGGCCTTGTATCGCTACCGCACAGAGCAGCGGGACGCCCGGTATTTTACAGTTGCGGCGAGCGAGGCAGATGTTGCTCCGCCTACGGATGATGAATTGAAGAAGCAGTACGAGGCAACACCTGCTGCCTACACCGCGCCAGAGTACCGCAGCATTGCCGTTCTTAAAGTTGAGCCAGCTGATTTGGCGTCAAGGATCAGCGTGACTTCAGAAGAACTGACTGCTGGATATGAGAAGTATAAGCTCGACTACTTCGCACCGGAAAAGCGCACGATACTGCAACTGTCTTTTCCCAGCGTTGACGAGGCCCGGAAGGCGAAAGAACGCATAGCGGCGGGCACGGATTTCAAGGCGATCGCCAAGGAACGAGGTGCAACCGATGCAGACATCACCTTTGCTGACAAGACCAGGAAAGACTTTCTTGACAAGACAATTGCGGAGGCTGCTTTCGCTTTGAAAGAAGGCGAAGTGAGCGATGTTGTATCGGGCAGCCTGGTTACGGCCTTGCTCAAGGCAACAAAAGTGACGGCGGAAAACCAACCGACCCTTGAAGACGTGAAAGATAAGCTCACTCAGCGATTGCAGGGCGAAAAGGCGCTCGAAGAGATTCAGACCATTTACGACACCGTGGAAAATGCGCGGAACTCGCAGACCAAGTTTGAGGATATCGCCAAGGAACAGTCGCTTCCCTTTATCCTGATCCCCACTGCAAGTGCGGCTGGTTTGGACCCATCAGGCAAGGAAGTTGACCTGGCGCAAAAACAAGTTGTGTTGAAAGCGGCTTACCAAAGCGACGTGGGGGTTGAGAATGAAGCGCTGACGCCGGGCGACAGTTACTTCTGGTATGAGGTGCGGGAAGTTATTCCATCGAAATTGAAGCCGCTGGAAGCTGTGAAGGAACAGGTCAGGGGCGATGTTGTGGCGCGCAAAGTTCGTGACACTCTGAGGGAACGCGCCGAGAAGCTGGCCAAGAGCCTGGAAACCGGCATGGCCATGGAGACTGCCGCGTTGGAAGCCAAGGCCACAATCAAAACGGCACAAGGACTAAAACGCGCTGAGGCAAGCGCTGATTTTGACGGGCCGGCGATTACCGCATTGTTCAGCGTTCCCGAAAACGGGTTTACGTGGAGCCTGGAAAGTGACGGCAAGACTGCAAAGATCATGCAGTCAATGGCTGTCTTGGGAACGACACTGGATTTGAAGTCGCCTGAGGCGGTTGAACTGACCAAAACCCTTTCTGCGGCTGCCTCAAATGATATTCTGCAGACCTATCTTGCGGCTCTGCAAGATCAGGTGGGCGCCTCAATAAATGAAACTCTCTGGCAAAAGCTTTCAGGAACATCCGCAGCCCTTCCCTGATAAATTGAAGCCAGAGTAACGAGAATGCCGATATCACCTGATTATGATCACTTCGCTGCCACCTACGAAAAGGGTGGAGCGCAGATTGTTTTGACGCGCCTGGTGGCTGACCTGGAAACGCCAGTTTCGGCCATGCTGAAACTGACCCGCAATACGCAGTATTCCTTCCTGCTTGAATCCGTTGAAGGAGGAGCGGTGCGCGGGCGCTATTCCATCATCGGCATGAATCCGGATCTGATCTGGAAGGTTGAGTCTGGCAGTGCCTCGTTGAACCGGAAGGCATTGCTCAATGCCGATGGCCCCTTTGAGACTGTGTCTCTCGCCCCGCTTGAATCACTGCGCGCGGTTTTGGCGGAGAGCCGCATAGCACTCCCCATTGATGCGCCACCAATGGCCGCGGGAGTGTTCGGTTATATCGGATACGACATGGTGCGGCTGATGGAAGAACTGCCTGAGCCAAACCCCGACACGCTGGGTTTGCCCGATGGCATGATGATCCGGCCCACCGTCATGGCGATATTTGACAGCGTGCGCGATGAGGTGACCGTCACCTCGCCCGTATATTTTGAAAAGGGAGTTTCCGCGAAGGCTGCCTATGCACGAGCACTCGACCGCATTTCAGAAATTGTGGACGCGTTGGATCGACCGCTTGATCACCTGGCCACGCAAGATATTGACGCTCCACCAATTGCGGCGACAACTTCGAATACGAAGCCCGAAGAATACGGCGACATGATTGCCGCCGCCAAAAATTACATCACTGCGGGTGACATTTTCCAGGTGGTGCTTTCCCAACGGTTTGAAACAAAGTTCACGCTGCCCCCATTTGCGCTTTATCGCTCCTTGCGGCGGGTGAACCCCTCGCCCTTCCTCTATTATCTGGATTTCGACAAGTTTGCGATCATTGGTTCCAGCCCGGAAATTCTGGTGCGGGTACGCGATGGCAAGGTTACCATCCGCCCCATTGCCGGAACACGGCGCAGAGGCCAGACAGCAACAGAAGACAAGGCGCTTGCCGCAGAACTGCTGGCCGACCCAAAGGAGTGCGCCGAGCATCTTATGCTGCTTGATCTTGGCCGCAATGATGTTGGCAGGGTGGCGGAAATCGGCTCAATCAAGGTTACCGAGAAATTCATGATCGAGAATTACAGCCACGTCATGCACATTGTTTCGAATGTGGAAGGCAGGCTGGACAAGAAGTATGATGTCATCGATGCCCTGGTCGCGGGCTTTCCTGCCGGCACAGTTTCAGGTGCGCCAAAAGTGCGGGCGATGGAAATCATTGATGAGCTTGAGAAGAACAAGCGCGGCGTTTATGGGGGCTGTGTCGGCTATTTCTCGGCTGATGGTGAAATGGATACCTGCATCGTGCTGCGCACTGCAATTGTAAAAGATGGCAGGATGTATGTGCAGGCGGGCGCCGGCATCGTGGCTGACAGTGTTCCGGCAAGTGAACAGGAAGAATGCGTGAACAAGGCCAAGGCGCTGTTTCGCGCAGCCGATGAAGCGGTGCGCTTTGCGGGCCGCGCAGGGAGGGCCCAATGATTATCCTGATCGATAACTACGACAGCTTTACCTACAACCTGTTCCACTATCTGGGCGATCTTGGAGTTGAAACCGTTGTTCACCGCAACGACAAGATCAGTGTCGGTCAGGTGATCTCTGCAAAGCCGCAAGCCATTGTCATTTCACCGGGTCCCGGAACGCCGAGCCAGGCCGGCATCTGCCTGGAGCTCATTGAGAAAGCTTCGGCGGAAATTCCAATATTCGGTGTTTGCCTTGGCCTGCAGGCCATTGGCCAGGCCTTCGGTGGCAGGGTTGTTCGCGCCCCCAAGCTTATGCACGGCAAACTTTCCAGCGTTCATCACCAAGCCAAGGGCGTGTTCAAAGATGTGCCGCAGGATTTTGAGGCCACACGGTATCATTCCCTGGTGGTGGAAAAACGATCGCTTCCGGATTGCCTTGAAGTGACTGCCGAAACGGATGGATTGATCATGGGACTGCAGCACAAGACATTGAATGTGCATGGTGTGCAGTTTCATCCAGAAAGCATTGCCTCCCAACATGGCCATGCGGTTCTCAAAAATTTTCTTGATGGTGCAAAGGCGCTCTGATGTCTGAACTCAAACCAATCATTGCCAAGGCAGCAGACGGGAAGCCGCTGACGCGCGAAGAGGCCCGCACCGCATTCAATATCATGATGTCGGGCGATGCCACGCCATCACAAATCGCGGGCCTTCTCATGGCGCTGCGGGTGCGCGGTGAAACCGTTGACGAGATAACCGGCGCCGTTGAAGTCATGCGTGAGAAAATGATCCGCGTGGTTGCTCCGGCTGGCGCCATTGATATCGTTGGAACTGGCGGTGATGCTTCTGGTTCCTATAACATTTCCACCTGTGCGGCCATTGTTGCGGCAGGTGCAGGCCTTAAAGTTGCCAAGCACGGCAATCGGGCGCTGTCATCGAAATCGGGTGCTGCGGATGTTCTGATGGCGCTGGGCGTGAAGATTGATTTGGCGCCGGAGCAAATATCAAATTGCATTGACCAGGCGGGCGTTGGCTTCATGTTTGCACCTGCGCATCATTCATCGATGAAGTATGTGGGGCCCACACGGGTTGAACTTGGCACCCGAACGATTTTCAATTTGCTTGGGCCTTTGTCAAATCCCGCCGGCGTCAAAAAGCAAATTACGGGCGTCTATTCCAAGACCTGGGTTGAACCGCTCGCCCATGTTCTGAAAAATCTTGGCAGCGAGGCGTGCTGGATTTGCCATGGCGAAGGTGGACTGGACGAAATTGTGCCCACAGGCACCACATCGATTGCAGAACTCAAGAACGGCAGTGTTACGAGTTTTGAGGTGACACCGGAAGCTGTCGGCCTGAAGCGTTCAAAACGCGCCGATTTGCTGGGCGGTGATGCCGCACAAAATGCCGAAGCATTGCGGGTTGTACTGTCTGGCGCAAAGTCCGCGTTTAGCGATGCGGTGGTTATGACGACGGGTGCCGCACTGTTTATGGATGGCAGGACCCGCGATTACGCCAGTGGTGTTCGCCTAGCTGAGAAAGCCATTGATAGTGGCGCTGCACTCGCGGCACTTGAAAAACTGGTGAAGGTTTCAAACAGCTGATGGCCACCATTCTCGACAAGATCGCCGCATACAAGCGCCAGGAAGTTGCCAAGGCCAAAGCGGCACTACCGCTGGCGGAGCTGGAATTGCTGACAAGGAATGCAGCGCCAACCAGGGGATTTCACAAAGCCATTCAACGCAAAGTCTCAGGCGGCAACTGGGCGCTCATTGCGGAGATAAAAAAGGCCAGTCCTTCCAAGGGGCTCATACGGGAAGATTTCAATCCTTCGGAGCTGGCCAAGGCCTATGAGCTGGGTGGAGCTGCGTGTCTTTCTGTGCTTACCGATGCGCCGTCATTTCAGGGAGCGCCAGTTTTTCTCGGGCAAGCCAAGTCCGCCTGCTCACTTCCTGCGTTGCGCAAGGACTTCATGCTTGATCCCTATCAGGTGGCTGAGGCGAGGGCCTGGGGGGCGGATTGCATACTTCTCATCATGGCGATGATTGACGATGGACTTGCCCGGGAGTTGGAAGCCGCTGCCAGGGACTGGTCGCTGGATGTGCTCATTGAGGTTCACGACCAGCCGGAACTGGACCGGGCTTTGAAGCTCTCCTCTCCCATGATCGGGATCAACAACCGCAACTTGCACACTTTCGAAACGTCGCTCGATACGACGTTGACGCTGGCTCCGCGAATCCCAAAGGATCGCATGATTGTGGGCGAGAGCGGGTTGTCCACGCCGCAGGATTTGGCCCGGCTTTCAAAGGTGGGTGTTAACACGTTCCTGATTGGTGAAAGCCTGATGCGGCAGGTTGATGTGGCCGCTGCAACCCGTGCTATACTGACCAGGCCATGAACAAGCTCACCCATCTTGATGCCGTCGGAAACGCCCATATGGTGGATGTTTCGGACAAGGACGTTACCGCCCGACAAGCCACGGCCAAAGCTGTGGTCTGGATGCAGGCAGATACTTTGGCGCTCATCCAATCCGGCACGGCGATAAAAGGCGATGTGCTGGCCACGGCCCGCATTGCCGGCATCATGGCAGCCAAGAAAACCCATGACCTCATTCCGCTGTGCCACCCTTTGATGATCAGCAAGGTTTCGATTGAATTTGCTCCTGATCAACAGACGCATTGCATTGAAGTTTCTGCGACTGTGAAAGTGGAGGGAAAAACGGGTGTTGAAATGGAAGCGCTCACCGCCTGCTCCGTCGCCTGTCTAACTTTGTATGACATGTGTAAAGCGGTTGATCGTGGCATGAAAATTACCGACTTGCGTGTGGTCGAAAAATCCGGCGGAAAATCCGGCACATTTACGGCGGCCTAGATATGGCCCTGATGCCAGTTGCGGAAGCCCTTGCCCGCATTCTCAAAAATGCAAGGCCGATAGCCGCCGAGAATATCCCGTTGGGGAAATCACTGGGGCGGGTTTTGGCAAAGGCTGTGAGTGCCAAGCGTGACCAGCCGCCGTTTCCTGCTTCTGCCATGGATGGTTATGCGGTGCGAAGTGTTGACGGGGCCACGAAGCTCAAACTCATCGGAACATCCGCGGCGGGCCATCAATTCAATGGCAAATTAAAAACCGGGCACGTGGTTCGGATATTCACGGGAGCGCCCGTTCCAAAGGGTTCTGACGCCGTTGTCATTCAGGAAAACACAGAGGCCGCTGGAAATACAGTGACCATTCTGCAGGCCGTGCGCGCTGGCCAGAACATTCGCGCGCGCGGACTGGATTTCAAGAAAGGCGAGATGCTTCTGCCAGCCGGCATCACGATCAATGCGCGGGACATGGGGCTGGCCGCCGCCATGAACCGCGATATCATCAGCGTGCGGAAGAAACCGAGGATCGCCGTCATCGCTACGGGTGATGAGCTGGTTTTGCCCGGGGGTTTCCCCCGCGCTGATCAGATTATATCATCCAACAGCAACGCCATTGCCGCCATGGCGGAGACATTTGGCGCCGACGTCATCAACTGCGGCATCGTGAAAGACAACTTGAAGGCCACTGAACGGGCGATACTGAAAGTTTCGGACGTGGATGTGATCGTCACCACGGGGGGCGCTTCAGTGGGCGATCATGATTTCATTCAACAGGCATTGCGAAACATTGGCGTCAAAATAGATTTCTGGAAAATTGCGATGCGGCCCGGCAAGCCATTCATGTATGGGCTCAAGGCCCGGCAACACGTCATGGGGCTGCCGGGCAACCCTGTGTCAGCACTGGTCTGCGCCAGGTTGTTTTTAAAGCCGCTGATTGATGCCCTGCTGGGTTTGCCTGCCGGTGATCAATCAGTCCTGGCCCGGTTGGGAGCCCCCATGCACTCCAATGACAGCCGACAGGATTATGTGCGCGCGCGGCTGGAAATTGCGCCTGATGGCGCGCGAATCGCAACGCCATTCACGGTTCAGGATTCTTCCATGCAACGCACATTGCGAGATGCGCATTGTCTCATAATACGCGAGCCAGAGGCTGGCGAGGCCCATGCAGGAGACCTGGTTTCCATCCTGAAATTGGACTTTTAGCCGTTACAGAGAGTAAACACTTGCAGAACTAAACCGGAACCTGTATAAGTGTTGCAGGTTTGTTCCAAATCAGGTTTTTTCAAGGAAGTGCATCAAATGCTCACCCGTAAACAACTCGAACTTTTGCTTTTCATCAATGAGCGCCTGAAAGAAGAAGGCGTTCCGCCTTCGTTTGAGGAAATGAAAGAGGCCTTGAACCTGCAATCCAAATCTGGCGTGCACCGGCTCATTGTTGCGCTGGAAGAACGCGGGTTTTTGAAGCGCATGGCCAATCGGGCGCGCGCACTTGAAGTTATCAAGTTACCGGAGTCGCATTCACCCAGCCTGGCTTCCAAGAAATCCGGTTTCTCGCCCAATGTCATTCAGGGCAGTTTGGGCAAGGTTAAACCCATGCCGCCTGCCAATGATGGCATTCCACGGTCTGTCATGGTTCCTCTCATGGGGCGCATTGCGGCTGGTGTGCCGATCTCTGCCATTCAGGATCATACCCACAATATTTCTGTTCCACCCGAAATGCTGGGCGGTGGCGAACATTTTGCCCTCGAGGTCAAGGGCGACTCGATGATCGACGCTGGCATTTTTGATGGCGACACGGTTCTCATCCGCAAAGGCGACACGGCCAATAACGGCGAGATCATTGTGGCGCTGGTTGATGGGGAAGAGGCAACCCTTAAACGCCTGCGCAAGAAGGGTGATTCCGTTGCCCTCGAAGCTGCCAACCCGGCCTACGAAACCCGCATCTTCGGGCCAGACCGTGTGAGCGTACAAGGCCGCCTTGTGGGGCTGCTGCGGAAATATTAACCGGAAGTTTGTCTTTTGGTGCGGATCTGCTTTAGTCTAAGCTGGTTAATGATCAATTTTGATTGACGCTAAAATACAACCGTCATTCCCGCGAAAGCGGGAATCCAGCTTTGGACAGGCGCTCTTGTGGGCATGGTTTCCCGCTTTCGCGGGAATGACGTGAAAGAGTAGTTGAGCTGTTCAAAACTGATCATGCGCTGAGTGACAGAAGTTTGGATTGGCAGGAGCAAGGCCCATGAAGATTTACGGCGATACCATTTCACCTTTCGTGCGGATGACGCTGGTTGCAGCGCATGAATGTGGTCTGGGCAACAAGGTCGAGCAGGTTAAAGAAAACGTCAAGCCGACTGAAGCCAATGTAAAGCTGACGGCGCTTTCTTCACTTGGCAAAATTCCGGTTCTGGAAACGGATCATCACCACCCTATTTATGACAGCCGCGTCATCATCGAATATCTGGCCCATGTCGCAGGAAACAAAACGCTTATACCGGATGATGGCGTTAAGAGATTTCGTGTTTTAACTCTGCAGACGCTGGGCCAGGGGTTGGCGGATGTGGCTGTTGCCTATCGCTACGAACAGGCGGCGCGTCCGCAAGGTTTGCAGTGGACGGACTGGATGAACCGGACGACGCAGCGCATGGATGCGGCGATGGATGACCTCAATGCCAATTGGGTTAAGGACCTGGCAGACGTAACCGCAGGTTCAATAGCGGTGGCGGTGGCATTGTCATACATCGATTTCCGCCATCCTACGATCAAATGGCGCGATGCGCGGCCCAATCTCAAAGCCTTTCATGATGGCTTCTGCAGCCGCGAAAGCATGGTGAAAACCGCTCTCGCTGCGCCATGACTTCGACAGAGTTCAGGGTCGCTGTCGCAGGCGCAGGGCCCGCGGGCCTTGCTGCTGCGGCCCTTTTGGCCAAGGAGGGAGTTGCAGTTGCATTGGTGACTCCGGTCCAGGCGGAGGATCCAAGAACGGTTGCCCTCATGCAACCCGCCATTCAACTTTTGAAGTATCTGAACGTCTGGCCAAGTGACCTTGCGGCACAGGCAGCGCCCCTTCGCAAGCTCAAGATGATTGATGACACAGGCGCGTTGCTTGCGGCGCCCAACCTTGAATTTGATTCGCGGGAACTCGGCTTTGAGGAGTTTGGATGGAATGTTCCCTTGCAGGCGCTCTTGCCTGTGTTGCGGGCGCGCGCAGTGGAACTCGGCGTGACGCTGGTTGAATCTCTTGCGACAGGAGCAAGATTGGACGGCGATGCAATTCGGGTTGAACTGTCCAGCGGCAATGAACTCACAGCCGAGGTTTGCATAGCGGCAGATGGCGCCAACTCTGTTTTGAGAGGTGCGGCGGGAATTTTGGTCGATACGTGGAATTATGACCAGGTTGCAATCGCCACAAGCTTTGCCCATTCCATGGGGCACGGTGACATTTCTGTGGAATACCACAGGGCCGCCGGACCATTCACCACAGTGCCGTTGCCTGGCGACCGGTCAAGCCTTGTATGGATGGAACGCCCGGCGCGGGCTGAGGCCATCATGACACTCAGCGACAAAGATCTTGCGGCAGAAATCCAAATTGCCACTCATGGTGAGCTCGGATTGATTTCAGCCATTGGGCCCCGCAAGGCTTTCCCGATGAAGGGGCTGACCGCCAGACAGTTTGCCCGCAACCGGACCATCCTGGTGGGTGAGGCCGCCCATGTTGTGCCCCCTATCGGGGCCCAAGGGTTGAACATGTCATTGAAAGATGCAGCTCAGGCCGTAGATCTCATTCTGGCCTCCGCAGATGCTGGCGCAGGCACGCTCATGGACGACTACAATTCTGCGCGGCGGGCTGAAGTTTTGCCGCGACAGCAGCTTATTGATCTCATGAACAAGTCGCTGTTGCTCGGCTACCTGCCGATGGAGAGTGCGCGCGCCTTGAGTCTCGCAACCCTGCATTTTGTCGGCCCGCTCAGAAAATTCGTCATGCAGCATGGATTGTCAAACAGCAACACCCTGCCCTTTGCCATGCGAAATACTGTCTAAGTCAGCCCGAATGAGGGTGAGGAAAGACTGGGTATTTCTGCCATAGTTGAAGCTTTTTATGGCTGACTCTTGCCTTCTGCAGCGAGTCTTGGCAATCAGGTGGCATGAGTGAGTTGCCAACAGCAAAGTTTCAGATCGGACAGGTCGTCAAGCATCGGGTTTTTTCGTTTCGGGGCGTGATTTTTGATGTCGATCCGACCTTTAGCAACACTGAAGAGTGGTGGAATTCGATTCCCGCCGATGTGCGCCCGCGCAAGGACCAGCCATTTTATCATCTGTTGGCAGAGAACGAGGACACGGAATATGTAGCTTATGTTTCCGAGCAGAATCTTTTGGTTGACATGACAGGCCGACCGGTTCGCCATCCGCAGGTGAACGAATATTTCAAAAGTTTTGACGCCAAGAAGAACAGTTACACGCTGCGCGAACACCGCGCGCACTAGGCGCCAAACCATGGCAACAAAACCCAGCACCCGGCTTGCGGTCATCTTTGTCTTTGTGACCGTGTTTCTTGACATGGTCGGCATTGGCTTGATTTTCCCGGTTCTGCCCACGATTGTCAGGCTGATTGGCAAAATGAATATTGCCGAGGCCACATTGATTTCCGGCTGGTTGTTCTTCGCTTACACCGGCATGCAGATATTGTTCGGCCCGCTCATGGGAAGCTTGTCTGACACATTTGGGCGAAGGCCGCTGCTTTTGCTTTCGGTCTTTGGCCTGGCGGTTGATTATCTGTTGACGGCATTTGCACCCACACTTCTTTGGCTGTTTATCGGTCGTCTGTTTGCCGGACTCTGTGGGGCTTCCTACACCACAGCAAATGCTTATCTTGCCGACATCACGCTACCTGAAGATCGCGCCAAGGCGTTCGGCTATATTGGAGCAGCCGTGGGGTTGGGCTTTATCATCGGACCAGCAATCGGCGGGTTGCTGGGGGAACTTGGTCCGCGGGTGCCATTTTTTGCGGCGGCTTTCATTTCCATTGTCAATTTTGTTTATGGCTATTTCGTTTTGCCCGAAACCTTGCCGCCCGAAACACGACGGCCCTTTTCATGGGCTCGCTCAAACCCCCTCGGCACTTTCAAGGTGTTCATGAGCTACCGGCAGGTGCTGCCACTCTGCGCGGTGTTGTTCCTCTACTACGTCGCTGTTTCGATTTATCCCGCTATTTGGGCGTTCTGGGGCATTGCCCGATATGGCTGGAGCGAACTGATTATTGGCCTGACGCTGGCGGTTTTCGGATTGCTGATGGCGCTGACGACCGGATTTCTGACAGGGCCCGTGGTGAAGCTTCTGGGGGAATCCCGCACCGTCATATTGGGCCTGTCTTTGGCTGTCATTGCGCTATCGGGTTTGGCGTATGCGCCGAGCACTGCTGTTGTGCTTTTGATCACGCTGATAAATGCACCCGAGGGCTGGACCGATCCGGCACTGGTTGCGCTGATGTCGAATGAGGCTCCGGCGGACGCACAGGGCGAGCTTCAGGGCGGAATCGCCAGCGCCAAAAATGTGGCCATGCTGATTGGCACGCCGATGTTTGCGCAAATATTCGGCCACTATCTGAGCCAAGGATCGGCGGTCGATGCTTCAGTTGCCAGCTTTCTAACAGCAGCAGCGCTTTGCGTTGCCGCCATTTTGCTTTTCATGTGGCAACGCCGAAGGAAGAGTGCTGTTAGCCAAAGTTTTTAAGTGACGCAGAACGTATCTTGACTGTTTCTGACTGATGGGTTAGTTATATCTTATGACTGACCAGTCAGAAATAACGCGGAAGAAACGCCGCCCTGATGCCCGGCCTGCTGAAATCCTTGCCGCCGCCCTCGATCTCTTCACCCAGCGCGGTTTCAACGCCACGAGGCTTGAGGACGTGGCTTCGCGCGCCGGTCTAAGCAAGGCGTCTATCTATCTGTATTTCAAGGATAAAACATCACTTCTAGCGGCTCTGGTACAGGCCACCGCGGGCGCAAACATCACTATGGCTGCTGAGCTGGCAGGCCAGCATCAGGGCCCCGTGGCGCCACTCCTGCGGCAACTGCTTGGCGTTTTGGCGGGCCGGATGCAACAGACGCGCCTGCCGGACCTGATCAAGCTGGTGATCTCCGAGTCCCGCGCCCACCCGGAAATCGGCCGTTTCTATCTCGACAATGTCATCAACAAGGCGCTGCCCCTGTTCCAATCCCTGATTGAACGGGGCATTGCCAGCGGCGAATTCCGGGCTGTCGATCCGCGCCTCACGGTCAAGTGTCTGGTGGGCCCCATGCTGCTTGGCGCCGTTTGGAAAAGCGTCTTCGAACCCATCGGCGCCGAACCGCTCGATATCGAAGCGCTGGCCGCTCACGACGCCGACATGCTCATTCGGGCGCTGCAGCCATGAAGAAACTCGTTCCCATCCTGATTGTGGCCCTCGCGGCAACGGCCTTTTACTTCAAGGACCTCTGGCTTCCGCAGGCGCCGGGACAGGCCAACTACCTTGGTTATGTCGAGGGCGAAACCGTGATGATCGCAGCGCCCCAGGCGGGCCGCATCACCGCACGGCCTGCCGTCAAGGGCGCGGCGATCCGCAAGGGCGATCCCGTCTTCAGCCTCGACGCTGGCGTCGCCGAAACCGAAGTTGCGCGCACCGAGGCCGGGGTCCGCACGGCGGAAGCTCAACTTGCCAATCTCATCACTGGCAAGCGCGAGCCCGAACTGCAGGCAACACGCGCCCAGCGCCGCGAGGCCGAGGCGGGCCTGGAGTTCGCCCGCAAGGAACTGGCACGCGCCACCTCTTTGCTGAGCGCCGGCACGGCGGCGCAGACACGCCTCGATCAGGCGCAATCGCAAGTGGCCCTCTATGAAGCGCGCATCGCCCAGTTCGAGGCCTCCGAAGTGGCTGGAAAACTTGCCGCGCGCGATGCCGAAATCGAGTCCGCGCGCTCGAAGGTCAAAGAGGCGGAGGCGAGTGCTGCGCAAGCGCGGCAGAAGCTCGCCGATCTGTCGCCTGTCTCACCGGTCGATGCTCTCGTTGAAAATACATTCTTTGAGGCGGGCGAATGGGTAAGCGCCGGTCAACCTGTCGCCTCATTGCTGGCACCCGATGCAATCACGCTGCGCTATTTTGTTCCCGAGGCAGCTCTCGCGAAAGCTCAACCTGGAACCTCGATACGTTTCACCTGCGATGGCTGCGGTGACGCGAAGACGGCGACCATCAGCCATGTTGCGGCAACCCCGGAGTTCACGCCGCCGGTGATCTATTCGCAAGGTGCCCGCGCCAAGCTGGTGTTCATGGTGGAAGCGCGGCCCGATGCGCCCGATCCGCTGTTGCGCCCCGGTCTGCCCATCGAAGTTGAGCCACAACCATGAACGGCGCTGCAATCGACGTGAAGGGACTGGTGAAACGCTACGGCACGCGCACTGTCGTCGATCATGTTGATCTCACGCTGATGCCGGGCCGCATCTGCGGCTTCCTCGGCCCCAACGGTTCCGGCAAGACGACAACTCTGCGCATGATCTGCGGACTGCTCACGCCCGATGGCGGGCAGGGCACCTGTCTCGGCCACGACATCATCGAAGAGCGCGATGCGATCAAACGCCAGGCCGGATACATGACGCAGAAGTTCGGACTCTATGAGGATCTCACCATCCGCGAGAACCTCGATTTCGTGGCACGGGTTTACCGCCTCGATCATGTCCGCGACCGTGTGGACAAGGCGCTGGAGCGCCTCGGACTGGCAAGCCGTCAGACCCAGTTGACCGGTGCGCTATCGGGTGGCTGGAAGCAGCGCCTGGCGCTTGCGGCGTGCGTGTTGCACGAGCCGAAATTGTTACTGCTGGATGAACCCACGGCGGGCGTCGATCCCAAGGCGCGCCGCGCTTTTTGGGACGAGATTCACGGGCTCGCCGCCGGGGGCATCACCGTGCTGGTCTCAACCCATTACATGGACGAAGCCGAGCGCTGTCACGAGATTGCCTATATTGCCTATGGCAAGCTTATGGCGCGCGGCACCTCGGAAGAAATCATTGAGCAATCGGGGCTCAAGGCTTGGCTCGCCACGGGCCCCGGCGCTGATCGGCTGGCGCCACTGCTGCGCGATGCACCCGGCGTGACGGCCGCTGCGGCTTTTGGCCTGACGCTGCATGTCTGCGGTCCCGATGAAGCAGCCCTCGACGACGCCATCGCACCCTTGCGCCGCGACAAGACAATCCGTTGGGAGAAATCGCAGCCGACGCTGGAAGACGTTTTCATTCATCTCATGGGCCAGGCGCGCGATAACGCCGAGGCGGCGTGAGCACCCATGGGATTTTTCCAGCGGTTGTTGGCGATGATCTTCAAGGAGGCGCTGCAGCTTCGCCGCGACCGGCTGACCTTCGCCATGATGTTCGGCATTCCCATCATGCAGCTTGTTCTCTTCGGGTTTGCCATCAACAACGATCCCAAGGGCTTGCCGACGGCGGTGCTCGCCGCCGACCACAGCGCGATAACCCGGGCACTGGTGAGCACCATCGGCAACACCGGCTATTTCAGCTTTACCAACGCGGTTGCAACCGAGGCGGAAGCCGACAGCCTGCTACAGCGCGGCGCCGTGCAATTCGTCATCACCATTCCCGGCGATTTCACGCGCAGGCTGATCCGGCATGAGAAGGCCCAGATCGTCATCGAAGCCGATGCGACCGATCCCTCCACCATCGGCAGCGCGCTAGCCGCCGTCGATGGCGCGATCTCACAGACGCTGGCGCGCGAACTATCAGGGCCTCTAGGCATCTACAGCGCCGGGGCCGGCCCCGTCGATGTGTTGCTGCACCGGCGCTACAATCCTGAAGGCATCACCCGCTACAATGTGGTGCCCGGACTTCTCGGCATCATCCTCACCATGACCATGGTGATGATGACGGCCCTGGCTGTCACCCGCGAACGCGAGCGCGGCACCATGGAAAATCTTCTCGCAATGCCAGTCCGGCCCATCGAAGTGATGATCGGGAAAATCACGCCATATATCGCTATTGGCGGCATTCAGGTGCTGGTTGTGCTGGTGGCGGCCAAGTTGCTGTTCGGAGTCCCCTTCGAAGGCAGCTTCACGCTGTTCGGCATCTCGACGCTGCTGTTCATCACCGTCAATCTGGCACTGGGCTTCACCTTCTCGACCATCGCCCAGAACCAGCTGCAAGCCATGCAGATGTCGTTCTTCTTCCTGATGCCGTCGATCCTGCTGTCGGGATTTGCCTTTCCCTTCCGGGGCATGCCGGGTTGGGCGCAAGCGATTGGCGAGGCCCTGCCGGTCACGCATTTCCTGCGCATCGTCCGTGGACTGATGTTAAAAGACGCAAGCTTCAGCCAGATCGCAGGTGAAGTGGCAGCCCTGACCCTGATGCTGGTGATCGTGTCCGCCGTGGCGATAAGCCGTTACCGCGTTACCCTGGATTAGGGATAGTAGTATTTTTGGCGCGCGTCCCGGCAAGCTGGAATCGGCTTGCCGAAAAGGAATCGCGCCAGATCAATGCGTTGGAGTAAATCCTTATCGCAAAAGTCTTCAACTTTTACGGGATTTGCTCTGACGTCAGCCAGGATTGAATTCGCTCTATTCCACCGTAACGGACTTTGCCAGGTTGCGGGGTTGATCAACATCTGTGCCGATGAAAACTGCTGCGTGATAGGCCAACAGCTGCACGGGGACGGCGTATAATAACGGGCTGATAAATGGGTGGGCTCTGGGCACCCGGATCCTGTGGAAGGTTTTGTGATTTGCGGACTCGTCATCGGTGATCAGAACTATTTTCCCGCCGCGCGCTGCCACTTCCTCCATGTTGGATATGGTTTTCTCGTAGAGATCATCGCGTGGTGCGATGACGATGACCGGAACATTTTCATCAACGAGTGCTATTGGTCCATGCTTGAGTTCGCCTCCTGCATAACCTTCTGCATGAATGTATGATATTTCCTTGAGCTTCAAGGCGCCTTCCATGGCGATGGGGTAGTTGATGCCGCGGCCAAGGAACAAAACATCGCGGGCACCGGCAATTTCACGGGCCACTTCGGCGATCTGTTTTTCGCTGCGGTGAATGGCCGACATATGACGCGGCGCTTCGATCAGGGCGCCAACCAGTTCCTGTTCCATCGCCGGAGTGAGGTACCCCCTTTGTTTGGCGGCAAGCAATGCCAGGCAAGCGAGAACGGTGAGCTGGCAGGTGAAGGCCTTGGTGGACGCAACACCGATTTCCGGCCCTGCGTAAGTGCGAAGAGCCAGGCTGGCTTCGCGCGCTATGGTTGACTCAGGCACGTTGACGATTGCCAGTGTGTGCTGCCCTTGTGATTTGCAATAGCGGAGTGCGGCCAAAGTGTCAGCGGTTTCGCCGGATTGCGAAATGACAATGGACAGTCCTTTGGGCGTGAGCGGCGCTTCGCGGTAACGAAACTCCGAGGCAATATCAACTTCAGTTGGCAGCCGCGCCACCCGCTCAAACCAGTATTTTGCCACCTGCCCCGCGTAAGACGCCGTGCCGCAAGCCGTAATTGTGAGGCGGTCCAGGTTTTTGAAACTGACCGGCAGGCCATCTGGCAATTTTACGGTGCGGATGGAAAAATCAACGTATTCCGCCAGCGTGTGACCCACCACCTCCGGCTGTTCTTCTATTTCCTTGGCCATGAAATGGCGGTGGTTGCCCTTGTCCATCATCATGGAAGAGGCTTGGGAGAAACTCATGGGCCTGGCAACCGGCTTGTTCTGTGCATCGAAGACTTCGGCGGAACTGCGCGTCAGCACAACCCAATCACCGTCTTCCAGATAGGTTACGCGATTGGTGAAGGGTGCGAGAGCAATTGCATCGGAGCCCAGGAACATTTCACCGTCGCCGTGGCCAATGGCCAAGGGGCTGCCCTTGCGGGCGCCAATCAACAAATTGTTGTCGCTCTTGAAAAGGATGGCGAAAGCAAATGCGCCGCGGAGTTTGGACAAGACATCGCGGACTGAATCGCGGGGGGACTTTCCCTTGCTGCGTTCATGCGCCAGCAGATGGGCCACAACTTCAGTATCAGTTTCGGTCAAAAACTTTGCACCCGTTCCAGTCAATTCTTCCTTCAGCTCGCGAAAGTTTTCTATGATGCCATTATGGACGATGACGACATCGCCCGCCGTATGAGGATGCGCATTGGTTTCGTTGGCGGCGCCATGCGTGGCCCACCGCGTGTGGCCTATTCCGGTGACGCCCATCAGCGGGTGTTCGCGCAGGCGATCTTCCAGGTTGCGTAATTTTCCCGGCGCGCGACGGCGTTCGATTTCACCATTCTCAATGGTTGCAACACCCGCCGAGTCGTAGCCACGATATTCCAACCGGCGCAGCGCCTCGACAATGCCAAGGGCAACAGGTTCCTTACCGAGAATTCCAACAATTCCGCACATGGCCGTCAGTCCTTCTTTGCTGCGGCCTTGCGGGCCTGCTTCATCTTGCGGTAGCGCGCCGCCCAACCTTCTTTTACATTCAGTTCGGCCCGTGTGATTGCAAGCGCATCGGCAGGCACATCAGACGTTATGACACTTCCGGCCGCAATGTTGGCGCCTTTTCCAACTTTCACGGGCGCCACCAAAGCGGTGTTGGAACCTACGAATACGTTAGCCCCAATGTCAGTGAGGTGTTTTTCAAAGCCATCGTAGTTGCAAGTGATTGTGCCAGCGCCAATGTTTGTTTCAGCGCCAACATTCGCATCACCGATGTAGCTCAGGTGATTGACCTTTGCACCCCTGCCAATCTTCGATTTTTTCACTTCCACAAAGTTGCCGATATGAGCGTCTTCACCTATTTGCGCACCTGGCCGCAGTCTGGCGAAGGGGCCAATTCTGGTGCCTGCCGCAACACTTGAACCTTCGATATGCGAGTTGGCCATGATCTGGACGCGATCGCCAATTGTTACGCCTGGGCCAAAGAATACGTTGGGTTCGATTGTGACGTCTTGACCGATCCTGGTATCAGCCGAGAAATAGACTGTATCGGGGGCAACCAGAGTTGCACCACCGAGCATGGCGCCGCGGCGATACTGGGCCTGGAGTGTTGCTTCAACACTTGCCAGCTGTAGCCTGTCGTTGACCGCCTCTACTTCCGCTTCGGGGCAAACCGAATAGCCGACCTTGGCGCAGGATCGAGCTATGAGCTCTGCCAGGTCAGTCAGGTAGTATTCGTTTTTGGCATTCTTGTTTTTCACCTGCGGCAGGAACTCCCACAACACATCCGACTTGACTGCGATAATTCCCGAGTTGCAAAGTTTGGTGGCCTTTTCTTCCGGCGTAGCGTCACGTTCTTCGTGAATTGCGATGATGGTGTCATCGTCTCCCTTGATCATCCGCCCATAGCCAAATGGATTGGCAGGTTCAAAGCCCATGACCGCCATTGGGGTCTTTTCGTTTATCTTAGTCAGCAGCTCGGCTATCGAATCTGCATTGATCAATGGCGCATCGCCACAGAGCACCACAACTATGCCGGAAAAATTGGCAAGACTCTCTCTCGCGGCCAAAACGGCGTGGCCGGTTCCTTTGCGTTCGGTCTGGATGGCGATTGTGCACCCTGGAACGTAGCGCTGGGCTTCCTCACCCACGGCCTCCATTTCCGGGCCCACGACCACAACAGTCTGTTTGGCGGCCAGTGGGCTGGCGCCGCTCAACACGTGCCCCAACAGGGTTCGGCCGGCCACTTTATGCAAGACTTTGGGGATATCCGACTTCATGCGGGTGCCCTGCCCTGCGGCCAGAACAATAAGTGCAGTATTTGTCATGCTTTACCAGTCATCCCGTGAATCGGCTCGCCGACCGAATATAGCGGTATTTATGGGCAATTCGACAATTATGTGGTGAAGCGCTTAACGGCCAATACAACCCTTGACCCCTTGCTGCACCGCAACTATGGTCCGCCGCAATCTGCGAGCGATTTGCCGTGGGGGCCCGTAGCTCAGTGGTAGAGCGGTTGACTTTTAATCAATAGGTCGCGCGTTCGATCCGCGCCGGGCTCACCAGTAAGAAATGGAACTCTCAGG
>JANNXN010000150.1:0-19800 GCA_031409595.1 Rhodobiaceae bacterium | reverse complement strand
TGACGACCTTTTGAAAGGGCAGTATCCTGGTCCAGTTGGCGAATCCGCCTATTTTCTTTGTTTCTATAAAATTATTACCGCGCTGTGCCGTGAGCCAAGTCTAAAGGGTAAAAGTATCCAACTGATATTTGACGAGCAAGGTCGCATCGGCGAGGACGCACGGGATGCCTATACTTTTTTAATAGAGATGTATCCGGACGAATATAAGCGAATTTCAAGGCCAATATTTGGCTCGGATTTGGATTACAAGCCATTACAAGCCGCCGATCTATACGCTTGGCACGCTCGACGGTACATGGTTGATAAGCTGGAAGGTGACGAGCGAAAGCAATTCATCCATATTCATAAATTGCTCAACGAATTGGAATATCTTTCACTGCCGATACACCGCCTAGAGTTGGTTGAATTGGCGAGCAGAATTATAGCTATTGAGGCTGGCGCTGGCTAAGAATACGTTCGACGCTAGACTCAAACGACTTTTCATCCGTTTCGTCTATCTCAAGTTCTCGCGCGGTCTTTTGAAACCGCGCGAATTGCTCTTTGTCAGTCAACTTTATTTTTGGCTTTGGTCTTTTGGGGTTTTGCGTCATCAATCCATCGCTGCGTTAGTTGTTCGATAGGTTAGGCGCTTGCCGACGATACCTTCCAGCAAATGAACTGCGCGGCCTTCGTCGTTCACACCTAATGCAACCCGATTGTTATACCTGAAATCAAATTCTGCCAAATAGCGATGCAGGTGCTTTTCACGGCAATGCTGATAGACGCCGCGCATACCGCGCTTGAAAAGCGAGAAATAGCCTTCGAGGGTGTTGGTATAGGCTTCACCGCGAACATATTCGTTTTGCTCATGGTTCACCTTCTCGTGGCCAGCAAAGCCAATGAGGTCTTTACGATAGTATGCAGCGGTATCGGTCATAATGCGGCTTTCAGGATGCACATTGTCACGGATTGCCTGTTCAATTCCAGAACGGCTCAACATGGCAAGGCGCTGCGAACGGACGTGGCCGCCACGCTCTACAAGGCTCAAGACTTTCATCTTGTGAACCGCACCACGGGTACGCTTGAAGCCTACTTTCATTCCCACGAAAGTTTCGTCTGCCTCCACGATCTTGCCAGCGCCGCCGATTGGCTCAAGGCTAGTGGATTTCATAGCCAGACGAATACGGTGCGCCATGAACCACGCACTCTTGAGGGTAATGCCAAGAGTGCGGTGCAGTTGGTTGGCACTGATACCCTTTTTGGAAGATGAAATCAGATAGATGGCTTGCAGCCAATACCGTAATGGGATGTGGCTGGACTCAAATATGGTTCCTACCTTCACGGTAAATGGCTTGCGGCACTGGTAGCACTTGTAGGTGCCGATACGGGTGCTTTTGCCCTTCATGGGGCTAATGCGTTCTACGCCGCCACAATGCGGGCAAGTGACGCCGTGGGGCCATATTTTGGCTTCCACCCATTTGTAGGCTTCGGCTTCGTTTTGAAGGTGGGGCTGATTAAGATTAGACATTATGACGATCCCTTTTGCATACCCAAGATATAGGATTTGCAATTGGGTATGTCAAGTATAATATCGCCCACCGTACGGTCATTTGGCTATAAACAGGCATACTCCACAAATGGGTGACCACATGAAACTACCGGAAAAGGCCCCGGCGCGGGGTGTTGACTGGGCGGCTGTCCGCATGGCTTATGAAACGGGCGATGAGCCCGTTCGCATGATTGCCGAACGGCACGGCATAAGCTCAAGCGCCATTGACCACCGCATGCGGAGCGAAGGCTGGCCCATGCGCCGCGACCGGGCACGCCTTGCCAAAGGCTTGGAGAGCCTGCCGCGAAACCGCCTCGTGGATTGGGATGTGGTGCGGCGCGAATATGAAAACGGCGGCTTTTCAATTGAGGAAATTCGCGCCCGGCATGGCATTTCGGAGGGCAATCTCTACCGCCACAAACGCCACGGCAACTGGGTGCCACGGCGCGGAGCCTTCCCCAAGGCCTTCGGCGCGGGCGGCACGATGGATACGGCCACGAAAATGAAAGCCCTCGTGGAGGCAGCACTTGAAAAGCTCGTAACCGAAGGCAAGCTGGTGGATAAAATTGATCTCAGTGACCCGCTGCGGGCGCTGCACACTTTGCTGCATGCGTTCCAAAAAATCCGCGATTTGCAGGACAGGGAAAAATCAGGTGATGGCGGAAGCAGAAATGACGGCATCTTCATTGACGAGGCCAGCCGCATGGCGCTTGCGCTGCGCCTTGAAGCGCTTGCGGACACTTGGGAAACTGAAAGAAACGCTGGCGCTGCTTAACACTGGGGAACTGACCCGCATTGAACAGGACTGGTTCGCGCTGTGGGCGCGTGGCGACCAGAAGCCGCCACAAGCAACAGAATGGCGGAGCTGGCTGATCCTCGGTGGGCGCGGTGCGGGCAAAACCCGCAGCGGCGCTGAATGGATAAAAGCCCGCGCGACTGGCTCAGGACTGGCGACGGGCACGCTGGCAAAGCGCATAGCCCTGGTGGCCCCCACTTTTGATGAAGCCCGCATGGTGATGATTGAAGGTGCCTCCGGCCTTCTGTCCATTCATGACGGAGACGACAGGCCCGCTTATGAACCATCAAAGCGCCAGCTCACATGGCCTAACGGCAGCGTGGCGCATATCTTCTCGGCCGAAGAACCCGATGGCTTGCGCGGGCCGCAATTCGACGCCGCCTGGTGTGATGAACTGGCGAAATGGAAGCACGCGAATGAAGTCTGGAACATGTTGCAATTCGCGCTTCGCCTTGGCGACAACCCGCGCGCAATTATTACAACGACACCGCGACCCATACCCCTATTGAAACGCCTGCTGGCCGAAAGCGGCACAGTGGTCAGCCACTCAACAACTTTTGACAACAGGAATAATCTGGCCAAACCATTTCTGGAAGAAGTGCTGAAACGCTATGGCGGCACCAGACTGGGGCGGCAGGAACTGGGCGGCGAACTGATCGAAGACGATCCGGATGCCCTGTTCCGCCGCGACATGATTGAAAACCTGCGGGTCGCTGCGGCGCCGGAATTGCGCCGCGTCGTCGTGGCGGTTGATCCGCCGGCGGGCTTTGGCGCGAAAAGCAACGCCTGCGGAATTGTCTGTGTGGGCTTGGGCGTTGATGGAAAATGCTACGTGCTCGATGACTGTTCGGTGCAAGGGTTGCGGCCAGCCCAGTGGGCCAAAAAGATTGTGGCCCTCTATCATGCCCGCAACGCGGATCGCGTGGTGGCCGAAATAAACCAGGGTGGCGCCATGGTGGAACAGGTGCTGCGCGAAGTGGACCCGGAGCTCTCCTTCCGCGCCGTCCATGCCACGCGCGGCAAACAGGCAAGGGCCGAACCGGTGGCCGCATTATACGAGCAGGGCAGGGTGTCCCACGTGGGCGCCTTCCCCGAACTCGAAGACGAAATGTGCAGCGTCATCGGCGAGGGCCAGAAAAGCCCGGACAGGCTGGACGCACTGGTCTGGGCCGTGAGCGATTTGATGCTGCGGCGAAGGGCGGAGCCGAGGCTGAGGATTTTGTAGTTGTTTTTTGCCTTCCCCCTCTCCCCCGCTTCGCGGACCCTCTCCCACGAGGGGAGAGGGCGATAACTGGAAAGACTTGTGATGCTCCAAAAACTCAAATCCCTCTTCACGCCTGAGCAGAAGCGCTTTGCCGCCCAGCCGCTCATCTCCATCCACAAAGTGGGCCAGCCCCAATGGACGCCGCGCAATTATGCGGCACTCGCCAGGGAAGGTTTTGCTGGCAATGCGATTGGCTATCGCTGCGTGCGGATGATTGCCGAGGCCGCGAGTTCGGTGCCGCTGCTGGTGTATGACGGCGATAAAGAGCTGAATGCACACCCGCTGAAGCAGCTGCTGGCCAGGCCAAATCCGGCCCAGACAGGCCGCGATCTGGTTGAGACCATTGTGTCGTTCCTGCTGGTTGCGGGTAATTCTTATGTTGAGGCGTCAAGTCTTGAAGGCGTCCCCCGCGAACTCGTGGCGCTCAGGCCGGACCGGATGAAAGTTGTGGCGGCGCGCAATGGCTGGCCGGAATCCTACGAATACTCCGTAAGCGGAGCATCTACGCGCCTTGCAGCCGAAACCGTTTTGCACATCAAGCTTTTCAATCCGCTCGATGACTATTACGGCATGTCGCCATTGGAGGCAGCTCAACGCAGCGTCGATACGCATAACGCGGCCGCCGCCTGGAACAAGGCCATGCTCGACAACGCGGCAAGGCCTTCCGGCGCGCTGGTGTTTGCCGCCTCCGAAGATCATCTGACAACGGAGCAATTCGACCGCATCAAGAAAGAGCTGGAAAACAATTATCAGGGTGCTGCCAACGCGGGCCGCGCCATGGTGCTGGAAGGCGGCCTCGATTGGAAGGAAATGGGTTTCAGCCCGAAGGAAATGGAATTCATCGAAGCCAAGAATTCCGCCGCCCGCGAAGTGGCGCTGGCCTTTGGCGTGCCGCCCATGCTGCTCGGCATTCCCGGTGACAACACCTTCGCAAATTACGCCGAAGCCAACCGCACGTTCTGGCGCCAATGCGTGGTGCCGCTGCTGGGCCGCGTGACCGAGGCGATGACGAACTGGCTCGGCCCGCAATTCGGCGAAGGCCTCCGCATTGCCTGCGATCTCGATCAGGTGGAAGCGCTGGGCGCGGACCGCGACGCGCTGTGGGCAAGAATTGATAAGGCGAGCTTCCTCACGCCGAACGAGAAGCGCGAGGCGGTGGGTTACGGGGCGGTTGCTTAAATTTGGCCTTCCCCCCTCGTGGGGGAAGGTGGCGCGCGCGTAACACGCGCGTGACGGAAGAGGGGGCCGCTTAGCCACGCTCCCAATCACTTGAGCGGCCCCTCTCCCCCGCTTCGCGGACCCTCTCCCACGAGGGGAGAGGGCGACAATCTTGAACATTGGGAAATTGAAAATGCAAATCCGACGGGAGAAAAGCCCGCTGGCTGAGCCGTTATCGGCTTGCTCTGGCACGGGCGTGTTCGTGGGCTATGCCAGCTTGTTTGGCGTCAGGGATGCCTCTGGCGACATGGTGATGCCGGGCGCATTTGCAACAAGCCTGAAACGGCGCGGACCCGAAAACATCCGCATGCTGTTTCAGCATGATCCCGCAGAACCCGTGGGCGCCTGGCTTGAGATGATTGAGAACGAGCGCGGCCTTTATGTGCGGGGCCGCCTTGACCAGAATGTGCAGCGTGGCCGCGAGCTTCTGTCACTGCTGGAAACGCGGGGCCTCGACGGGCTCTCGATCGGCTTCAAAACCGTGAACGCCACCCGCGAAAAAATAACGCAGACGCGGCAACTCAACACAATCGATCTTTGGGAAGTGTCACTGGTGACTTTCCCAATGCTGGCGGGAGCCCGCGTAAGCGATTTCAAACTCGCGGCACTCGCTGCCGCATCCCGAATTTTCCAACGACCAACCAAACACACTTGAGGAGATAGACAAGACATGGACGTGAATACTGGATTGGAAACCAAAATCATCGCCGGTGATGCCGGCATGGGCGAATTCCTGAATGCCTTCGAGGCCTTCAAGGACGCCAACGACGAGCGCCTCGATCAAATTGAAAAACGCATGAATGCCGATGTGGTGACCGTTGAAAAGGTCGAGCGCATCAACAAGGCCCTCGATGACCTGACGCTGAAAATGAAACGCCCGCAATTGGGCGGAACAGATAAAGATCAGCCTACGGAGCATAAACGCGCCTTCGAGGCCTACGTGCGCAAAGGCGAAACGCACGGCCTGTTCGATATTGAAGCGAAAAGCATGTCGATCGGCTCCAACGCTGACGGCGGTTATCTGGTGCCGGCGGAAACCGAAACTGAAATCGGCCGCCTGCTGTCCAACGCCTCGGCCATTCGCGCCATATCCGACGTGCGCCAAGTCTCGGCGGCGGTTTACAAAAAGCCGTTCGCCATCACGGGAGCAGCAAGCGGCTGGATCGGCGAAGCGGCCGTGCGGCCCGAAACCGCCTCCGCGACTTTGGCAGAGCTGCAGTTTCCAACCATGGAGCTCTACGCCATGCCAGCGGCAACCCAAAGCCTGCTGGATGATTCAGTTGTCGATCTCGACCAGTGGATTGCCGGCGAAGTGCAAACCGTGTTCGCCGAGCAGGAAAGCCAGGCCTTCGTGACCGGCAACGGCGTAAACAAACCAAGGGGCTTCACGGACTACACAAAAGTTGCTGACGCCAGCTGGACCTGGGGCAACATGGGCTATCTGGCCACGGGCGTGGCAGGAGCCTTTGCCGCGTCAAACCCCACCGATAAGCTGATCGATCTGGCTTACGCGCTGAAGGCGGGCTTCCGGCAAAATGCCAACTGGGTGATGAACCGCAAGACGCAAGGCATCATCCGCAAATTCAAGGACGCGCAAGGCAACTACATCTGGCAACCCGCAATCACCGCTGACGGCAAGGCCAGCCTGATGAATTTCCCCATCACTGAGTCAGAACACATGGCCGACATCGCCACCGACAGCTATTCGCTGGCGCTGGGTGATTTCAAACAGGGCTATCTGGTTGTCGACCGCGTCGGCATACGGATCCTGCGCGATCCCTACTCATCGAAACCCTACGTGCTGTTCTACACCACCAAACGCGTCGGCGGCGGCGTGCAGAATTTTGAAGCGATCAAGCTGATGAAGTTCGGGGTGTCTTAAAAGAAGTGGCCCTCATCCGGCCTGTCGGCCACCTTCTCCCATGGCGCAAACGCCACAGGAGAAGGCGACAATCACTATCGCCTTCTCCTGTGCTCGGGCTTGGCCCGAGTATGGGAGAAGGTGCCCGAAGGGCGGATGAGGGCCCTTCGTTCAAATGTTCATCCTGTCCAGGCTGAGGAATTCCCATGCCCTCCATTCTCACCACTCCACCCGCCTTGGAACCCGTCACCCTGGCCGAGGCCAAGGCGCACTTGCGGGTGACCCATGCTGATGAAGACGCCTATATCAGTACACTGATAAAAACCGCCAGGCTGGGCGTTGAATCCCTCACCGGTCTCGGTCTCATCACCCAGGGCTGGTCAATGTTTCTCGACAGCTGGCCCGAGAGCGGTGTGATCAAAATTCCGCATGCACCTGTTCTGAATGTGACAGATATCAAAACCTATGCCGACGACAACACGGCAACGACCATCAACCAGGCCTATTACTCCGAAGACCGCGTATCGCGCCCATCCCGCATTGTCTTGCGGCCTGCCTACACCTGGGCGAAGCCGGGCCGCGTTGCTAACGGCATTGAAGTTCTGCTCTCCGTAGGCTTTGGCGCAACAGCGGCAAGTGTGCCGGAGCCGCTGCGCGAGGCAGTGCTGCAATTGATCGCCCATTGGTATGGCGCGCGCGGTGATGAACCGGGCCCGGAACTTCCCCAGATGGTGTCAAACCTCATTCAACCCTACCGCGAGGTTCATCTGTGAGCAGCCCCTCAACAGCGCTTCAAACCGCCATGCGCGACCGGCTGCTGGCCCACGCCCCCCTTATGGCATTGCTGGGCGGCGGCCATGTCCATGATGAAATTCCGCGCGGGGCCCACGAACCCTACGTCGTGTTCTCATCCATCGAAACCCGCGATTGGAGCGTGCAGCAGCAAAAGGCCCACGAGCATTTCATTGCCATCGACATCAAGACAAAATCCCGCAGCCGGAAACTGACGCAGGATATCGTCCATGAAATTGAAACCTCGCTCGATGACGCGGTGTTTGCAATTGATGGCCACGTGCTGATCAATCTGCGGCTCACATTCTGGGCGCTGTCCAAAGACAAAGCCCAGGAACATTTCAGCGCCACGATGAAATTTCGCGCCGCAACCGAACCCCTATAGGAGACCACCATGACAGCCCAAAAAGGCCGCGATCTGCTTTTGAAGATAGACACAACGGGAGCTGGCGTTTTCCAGACGGTTGCCGGACTTCGCGCCAACGCGCTTTCCTTCAATGCCGGGTCTGTTGATGTGACGCATCAGGAATCGGTGGGCGCCTGGCGGGAAATGCTGGCAGGCGCCGGCCTCAAGTCGGCACATGTGCGCGGCGGGGGAATTTTCAAGGATGCAGCGTCAGACGCCACGATCCGCACCTATTTTTTCAACGGCACACTCCGCAAATGGCAGGTGATCGTGCCGGACTTCGGGATCATTGAAGGCCTGTTCCACATCGCCGCACTGGAACTTTCCGGCCGCCACGACGCCGAAGTGACATTCGAGCTGGCGCTTGAATCCGCCGGCGAACTCACCTTCACGGCGATTTGAGAAGGACCCTCATCCGCCCTTCGGGCACCTTCTCCCATCCGCGTGCCGCGAACGGGCGAAGGCGACAATCATTATCGCCTTCTCCCGTGGCCATCAGGCCATGGGAGAAGGTGGCCAAAGGCCGGATGAGGGCCCCTTTGTTGCAAGGAGAAACTTATGGCAAACCGGCATCGCGGAGAGATCGAAGCTGAACTTGGGGGCGAGAATTATATCCTGTGCCTGACGCTGGGCGCGCTGGCCGAACTCGAAGGCGAATATGGTGATCAGGATTTGATCGCGATTGCCGAGCGGTTTGAAACCGGACGCGTGAGTGCTGCCGACGCCATAAAAATAATCGGCGCGGGGCTTCGCGGCGGCGGCGCAAAAATATCCAATGAGGCAGTGGCGGCACTGCAGGTGGCAGGCGGTGCTGCCGGCTATCTCAGTATCGTTGCGCGATTGCTGACGGCGACTTTTGCAAGCGCGGACCACAACCCGGGAAACGCAGCAGCGCTGCCGGAGAAAAATTCCCCTGGCAGCGCATGATGGAACTGGGGCTTGGCATCTTGCGCCTGCCGCCCCGCGAATTCTGGGCGGCGACTCCTCGTGAAATTGCGGCGGCCTTTGGCGGGCCGCCACAAAAGCTGGGCGCTGCAAACTTCGCTGAGTTGATCGAAAGGTATCCCGACTGATGCAAGAACCGTTAAGCAATCTCGCAGTCCAAGCCGCGCAGCTGCGCGCCGAGATGGCTGATCTGTCGCGCGTGGCCGACAGCTTTGGGCAATCCCTGGTGCGTTCATTTGCGGGCGCCATCATTGAGGGCCGCAAGCTTTCTGATGTGCTGAAGGGCCTGGCGCTTTCACTTTCCAGCCAGGCTCTTTCATCGGCGTTGAGGCCCTTGGGAAATCTGGCTGGATCGCTTCTGGGTTCGCCCACGCCCTTCGCCAATGGCGGCATCGTGAACAGCCCCACACTTTTCCCGCTGCGCGGCGGCGCCGGATTGATGGGGGAAGCGGGAGCCGAAGCCATCATGCCATTGGCCAGGGGCGCTGACGGCAAACTCGGTGTGCGCGTGGGCGGCGGTGGCGGCGGCAACGTGACAGTCAATATTTCCACACCCGACATCGCAAGCTTCCGCCAATCCCAAAGCCAGATTGCCAGCGTGATAGCGCGGGCAGTTTCGCGTGGGCAGAGGAACCTTTAGTCCAAAGGGGCCCTCATCCGCCCTTCGGGCACCTTCTCCCATCCGCGAGCCGCGAACGGGCGAAGGCGACAATCCCTATCGCCTTCTCCCGTGCTCGGGTTTGACCCGAGTATGGGAGAAGGTGGCCAACGGCCGGATGAGGGCCTCTTGCCCCAAAAACAAAATAAACAGGATAACTTCCCATGGCATTCGACGACATCCGTTTTCCTGTGGCCATTTCGCGTGGCAGTTCGGGCGGTCCTGAACGCCGCACTGAAATTGTCACCACGGCTTCAGGCCGCGAAGAGCGAAATTCCCGCTGGGCCGACTCCAGACGCCGCTTCAATGCGGGCTTTGGCGTGAAATCCATCGCCGATATCAATGAGCTCGTGGCCTTCTTTGAAGAACGCCGGGGCAGGCTGCATGCGTTTCGCTGGAAGGACCAGACGGATTTCAAATCCTGTAATGCGTCAAGCGTTGTAGCATCCACCGATCAGGCGTTGGGCGTCGGCAATGGCGTGACGGCGGGTTTTCAACTGGTGAAATCCTATGGAACAGGGCTCCGGAACTACACGCGGCCGATAACCAAGCCCGTTGCCGGAACTGTTGTGGCCGCAATCAACGGCGCACCGACAAGCGCCTTCACCGTCAACACGACGACCGGCATCATCACGTTTTCCACCGCGCCTGCCGTTGGCCAAACCATTACGGCAGGGTTTTCATTTGATATGCCCGTGCGCTTTGACACCGATCAACTCTCCATAAACCTCGTGCACTTCGGCGCCGGTGACATTCCGGAAATTCCCGTGGTGGAGGTGCGGATATGAGAACGCTTGCAGCAGGCCTCGCCAGCCATCTGGCGAGCGGCACAACAACTCTCTGTCATTGCTGGAAACTGGTTCCAATCGCTGGCGTCCCATTGGGCTTCACGGACCACGATCGCGACGTAATATTCGACGGCGTAACCCATGAGGCGCAAGCGGGCTTTGACGCATCCGAAATTGAATCGTCTTTGGGACTATCCATCGATAACCTGGAGGCAACAGGCGCTTTGAGTTCCAACCGGCTTGATGCCGCGCAATTGGCATCAGGCTTCTTTGATCACGCAACAATCGAAATCTGGCGGGTGAATTGGCAGGATGTGAGCCAGCGGATTTTACTGCGCAAAGGCCATTTGGGTGAAGTGACCCATGGGGGTGCGGGATTTACCGCCGAAGTGCGCGGCCTCTCACATGTCTTGAACCAGGCGAAGGGCCGCGTGTTTCAATATGGCTGTGATGCAGCCCTGGGCGATGCACGCTGCGGCTTCAATTTGGAGACGGCCGCTTTTCGCGCCACCGGAACAATTTTGAGTGCAGAGGAAAATCGCCGGCTGAGTGCGAGCGGCCTGGGCAGCTTTGCTGAGGGCTGGTTTTCGCAAGGCACCGTAGCGTGGAACAGTGGGTTGAACGGCGGGCGCATTGAGGAAGTGAAATTTCATGGCGGCGGAAGTGTTGAACTTTGGCAAGCCGCAAGCTTTGCCGTGTCACCCGGCGACAGCTTCACCATCCGCGCCGGTTGCGACAAACAGTTTTCGACTTGCAAATCCAAATTTCTCAACACCAACAACTTCCGCGGCTTCCCGCACCTGCCCGGCACCGACTTCGTGACGTCTTTCGCCACGAGGGAAGACCAGGGCAATGATGGCGGCAGCCGCATGTAGGGCCCTCATCCGCCCTTCGGGCACCTTCTCCCATGGCGCAAACGCCACGGGCGAAGGCGACAATCACTATCGCCTTCTCCTGTTCGAAGAATGGGAGAAGGTGCCCGAAGGGCGGATGAGGGCCACTGCACAAAATCAAACTTGGAACTTCCCCCATGCTCACCACATCCCACATCATCGCCGCTGCCCGCAGTTGGCTTGATACGCCTTACCGCCATCAGGCGAGCCTCAAGGGTGTTGGCTGCGACTGTCTTGGATTGGTGCGAGGCGTTTGGCGTGATGTGTGTGGGCCAGAGCCTGAGGATACGCCTGCCTATTCAGCCGATTGGGCGGAAGCCAGCACAACTGAAACTCTGGTTGAAGCGGCGCGCCGGCATTTCACGGAAATTCCGTGTGCGGATTTCGCAGGCGGTGATGTCATCCTGTTTCGCTGGCGGCCCTATCTCCCGGCAAAACATGCGGGCATTGCAACATCTGCAACGACCATGATTCATGCGCAAGATGGCGCGCGGGTGAGCGAAGTTTCGCTCGACACATGGTGGCGCAGCAGGCTGGTCTTTGCGTTTCGCTTTCCCGGAGTTCAAGGCTGATGGCAACCGTAGTCCTGCAAGCGGCTGGCACCACAATTGGAACAGCCATCGGTGGGCCCATTGGCGGCATCATCGGCGGAGCTGCAGGAGCCATTGCGGGCAGCATGATTGACCGCAAACTGTTCGGCCCCGGCGACAAGAAGTTTCAAGGCCCCAGGCTCAATGACCTTCGCGTGATGACCTCAGAAGAAGGCGCACCCATCCCCAGGCTCTGGGGGCGCATGCGCATTTCCGGCCAGGTGATCTGGGCCACCAATTTTGAAGAAACCTCGACCACATCAACACAGAGTTCATCATCCAAGGGTGGGCCCAAAAATTCGACCACCGAATTTTCCTACTTCGCAAATTTTGCCGTGGGACTTTGCGAGGGCACGGTTGACCGCATTGGCCGGGTTTGGGCCGACGGCAAGGAAATCGATATCTCGAATTTTACCACCCGGTTTTATCGGGGAACTGAAAACCAGCTTCCCGATAGCCTGATCGTGGCCAAGGAAGGCGCTTCCAATGCGCCAGCCTATCGCGGCCTCGCCTATATGGTCTTCGAAAGATTGCCGCTTGAGCAATTCGGCAACCGGCTGCCGCAGCTTTCGTTTGAGGTGATTTCCTCCAGGGGCGGCGCCGAGCAGCACGTGCGCGCCGTGAACATTATTCCGGGCAGCACCGAGTTTGGTTACGACACGTCAATCACGACACAAAGCGGCGGGGCAGGGGTTACGACATCTGAAAACGCCCATGTCTCGGCAAGCCGAAGCGACTGGACGGTTTCCATTGATGACCTCACGGCGGGATGCACAAATCTCAAAGCCGCTTCGCTTGTGGTGTCGTGGTTTGGCACTGATTTGAGATGTGGCGTCTGCCAGGTGCGGCCCGGTGTTGAAACCGCGGTGAAGGTGACCTCTCCCGACACCTGGAAAGTTTCCAGCACAGTGCGGGCAGCGGCTCATCTCGTGAGCGTGAGTGGTGGAAAACCGGCATTTGGGGGAACGCCCTCCGACGCATCAGTCTTTCGGGCCATTCAGGATTTGCGCAATCGCGGATTGAAAACTGTTTTCTATCCCTTCGTGTTGATGGATGTGCCTGCCGGAAACGCTCTGCCCGACCCCCATGGCGGTGCGGCACAGGCAGCCTATCCATGGCGCGGCCGCTTGACCTGCACGCCTGCGGCGGGGCAGGTGGGAACCGTTGACAAAACCGCTGCCGCCGCAACCCAACTTCAAAATTTTGTCGGCGCCGCAACGCCCGCCAACTTCACGGCCTCAGGGACAACCGTAAATTATTCCGGCCCGGCAGAGTGGAGCTACCGCCGCATGGTTTTGCATTATGCAAAACTCTGTGCGGCGGCAGGCGGCGTGGATGGATTTATCATTGGCAGCGAACTGCGGGGGCTGACGACTTTGCGCTCAGGCGCTGCGACCTACCCGTTTGTGGCCGCATTGATGGCGCTTGCTGCCGAAGTCAAGGCAATCCTGCCACTGGCAAAAATAACCTATGCGGCCGATTGGAGTGAATACTTCGGCCACCATCCCGCAGATGGCAGCGGCGATGTCTACTTCCATCTCGATCCGCTGTGGGCAAGTTCCGGCATAGATGCGGTAGGCATTGACAACTACATGCCGCTCAGCGACTGGCGCGATGGAGCCTCCCATCTTGATCGCCTTGCTGGCCACAGGTCAATTTACGACACGAGCTATTTGAGCGCTGGCATTGCGGGCGGCGAAGGCTTTGACTGGCATTACGCAAATAGCGCGGCGCGGGCAACGCAAACGCGCACCGCAATTGCCGATGGCGCCTATGGCAAGCCATGGGTTTTCCGCAACAAGGATCTGAAATCCTGGTGGATGAATGCGCATTACAACAGGCCGCTGGGGATTGAGGCGGCCACGTCCACATCCTGGGCGCCGCAATCCAAACCCATCTGGTTCACCGAGGCGGGGTGTCCTGCAATCGACAAGGGAACCAACCAGCCCAACACATTCTACGATGCGAAATCATCGGAAAGCGCATTGCCCTATTATTCGAACGGCAGCCGCGATGATATTCTCCAGGCGAAGTATCTGGAAGTCATTGACGGCTATTGGAGCGCTGCCGGAGCCCACAACCCCATATCATCCGTCTATGGCCTGCCGATGGTGGATGCTGAACGGATTTTCCTGTGGGCCTGGGATGCCAGGCCCTTTCCGGCATTTCCCGCCCGCAGTGATGTTTGGTCAGACGCTGAAAACTATGCGTTGGGACACTGGCTGAATGGCCGCATAGGTGCTGTAGGTCTCAGCTCCTTGATTTCAGAAATATGCGAGGCCTATGGCTTGAGTTCAGTGGCAACGCAGGAAGCCATTGGCCTCGTCGATGGCTTCATCATTGACCGGCCCATGTCGGGCAGGAACGCGCTGGAAAACCTTCTCGATGCTTTCTCCATTGATGCGGTTGAATCAGAAGGCGTTCTGAAATTTCGCAGCCGCAAGCAGGACAGCATCCTGACGCTTGGCGCAGAAGATTACGTTGAGAGCGATCCCGACGAATCCCTGTTCACTTTGAACCGCGCGCAGGAAACGGAACTGCCCAACAGCCTGAAACTGATCTACGTGGAGTCCTCCATTGATTATCGCAGCGCTACTGTCGAGGCACGAAAGCAGCGGGGAGCCAGTGCCCGCGAAGTGATCGTCGAACTGCCCTGCGCCACGGTTCAGTCAATCGCGTTGCAGCGGGCGCAGGTGTTGTTGCAGGAAAGCTGGTCGGGCCGCGAGAGCAACAGTTTTGCCCTGGCCCCCAGTCATCTGGGATTGGAACCGGGTGACGTTGTAACGATTGGCGCCAGGCCTTTTCGTCTTGCGAGTGTTCATGATGGCATAGCCCGGAAGATCCAGGCGGTGTCTTATGAGGCGGCGGTTTATGATCCAGCGCCTGCGGGCAACCGAGGCTCCACGCTCGGGACGGCGGCTGTGTTTGGCAAGCCCGATGTTCTGATCATGGATCTGGCATTGGCAACAACCGCAAATCCTGCAGCACCCTGGATTGCCAGCCAAGCCTCACCCTGGCCCGGCCGGTTGGCGCTGCTCAGGAAAACCGGCGCCAGCAGTTTCGATCTCAATCGGCTGATCACGGCGCAGGCCACCATGGGAACCTTGCTGACGCCGCTGGCGCAGGGACCGCCGTTTGTTTTTGATCGGGGCAGCAGCTTCGACGTGAAAATGAAGTATGGCGCCTTGGCATCCGTGAATGAAAGTGAAGTCTTGGCCGGCGCCAATATCGCAGCCATCGGTGATGAAGCTGCGGGCTATGAAATAATCCAGTTCGCTGCCGCAGAATTGATTGCGGAAAATACCTACCGCGTGAAAACCCTGTTGCGTGGACAGGCGGGCTCCGGCCCTGAAATGCTGGCGAGCCGGGCGGCGGCCAGTAATTTTGTCCTGTTGAACGCAGCCGTTTTGCAGGCCGATATTCTGCTGGCAGAGGCAGCGCTCGAAAACACCTGGCGCATCGGGCCATCGCAACTTGATCATGGCCATAGCTCCTATCTGGAAGTGGCATCGCATGGAATTGCCAAAGCCTTGCGCCCGTTGAGTCCGGCTCATGCAAAGGCAAAACGCGACGGCGGAGACATTGTTTTTACGTGGGTTCGCCGCACCAGGCTGGATGGCGACGCGTGGGAATTGAGCGAAGTTCCCCTGGGCGAGGAAACCGAATCCTATCTTTTCAAAATCCATGCGGGCGCTGTGCTCAAGCGCAGCGTCACCGTCACGGCTCCCGCTTACCGCTATCTCGCCGCCGACATCGCAACTGATTTTGGCGCAATGCCATCATCGCTTGACGTCAACATCGCACAAGTCAGCGCCAGCTTCGGCGCAGGCGCCACATTGCTGAGGACACTGAATGTCTAACACTCCCCTGCTCGACCTGCCTCTCATCGAGGCATCACAAGCACAAAAGCATGTAACCCATAACGAGGCTTTGCTGGCCCTTGATGCGGCAGTCAACCTTGCGGTGATTTCACAAACATTGAGTGCGCCGCCTGCGTTGCCTGCCGATGGCGACCGCTATCTTGTGGCAGCCGCGGCAACCGGCGACTGGCTTGGCCATTCCGGCCACATCGCCTACCGCGAGGCCGGCGCCTGGCGCTTTGCCGTTCCAAAGCCAGGCTGGCGGTTATGGGATGCAACGGCAGAAGTGTTCCTGCTTTTCGATGGCGCCACATGGCGCAACCTGTTCAACATCAACACGTTGCAGAACATGAACCTGTTGGGCGTGAACACCACTGCTGACGCCACCAACAAATTGGCCGTCGCTTCATCCGGCATCCTGTTCAACAACATCGGCAGCGACCAGCGTGTAAAAATCAACAAGAATGCCGCCAGCGATACGGCCTCATTGCTGTTCCAAACCGGGTTTTCAGGCCGGGGCGAATTCGGCCTGACGGGCGATGACAACTTCCATATCAAAGTCAGCCCCAATGGCAGCACCTGGACCGAAGCCATCGCCATCGATAAAACCAGTGGTGTTGTAACGCTCACCAATAATTCCGTCGGAAATGGCGGTCTTGCCGACATGGCAACCGCCACTCTCAAAGGCCGCGTGACAGCAGGCACTGGCGACCCGCAGGATTTGACCACGGCGCAAGCCACCACCCTGATTGACCCTTTCACGGCAACGCTGAAAGGGTTGGCGCCGCCAAGCGGCGGCGGCACGGCAAATTACTTGCGGGCCGACGGCGCCTGGGCCGCACCTGCAGGAGGCGGCGGCGGTGTTGCAGATGGCGACAAGGGCGACATCATTGTTTCAGGCGGCGGCGCTGTTTGGGATATCGACCCAACCGTCATTTCAGCGTTCGGCAGAACCCTGACAGATGACGCCACCGCAACCGCGGCCCGCACCACATTGGGCCTTGGCACCCTGGCAACCCAGAGCGGAACTTTCTCCGGCACGTCAAGCGGTTCCAACTCCGGTGACCAGACCATCACGCTGACTGGCGATGTTACAGGCACCGGCACTGGTTCATTTGCGGCAACCATTGCCATTGATGCCGTGAGCAATGCGAAGCTTGCCAACGTCCCGACCGGCACGTTCAAAGGCCGTGTGACAGCAGCAACTGGCGATCCGGAAGATCTGACTGCCACGCAAGCGACAACCCTCATCAACACCTTCACCTCGACGCTGAAAGGCCTGGCCCCCTTGTCGGGCGGCGGCACTACCAATTTCTTGCGGGCCGACGGCACATGGGCAGCACCCCCCGCAGGCGGTTCCATCACGGCACTTGATGAAGGCGTATCACTGACAACCACTCTGGCCTCGTTGAATTTTGTGGGAGGTGGTGTGACTGCCACCAACACCGGCGGCGCCGTGACAGTGACTGTGCCCACACCTTCTGCCGCAGCCGGCGGCTCCGACACGCAAGTTCAATACAATAATGCAGGCGCCATTGCAGGGGCTGCCAATGCGCTGATCGAGGGGGGCGATTTGCGGCTTCCGGCAATTGCAACGCCAGCCGCCCCTGCGGCAAATGGCATAAAATCTTTTGCCAAAGCCGTGGGCGGCAGGATCATGGCCGCAGTGCTTGGCCCAACAGGCTCCGGCACTGAAACAATTCTGCAGCCGCATATGGCGCGAAAGTCCGTCGCCGCGTGGCAGGCAATCGGCAACACCAACGTCTTGGCAGTAATCGGTGAAAGCGCCTTGACCGCCACCGGCACGGCAACTTCAGCCAACGTGTCAACCACCAATCGCCACACCTATATGCGGCGTCTGGAATATCTGGTGACAGTTGCCGCCATCACGGCTGTTGCGGGCTTTCGCAGCGCTGCCGCCAAATGGAGTATCGGCGGCACAGCAGCGGGTGACGGCGGTTTTCATTTCATCTGCCGCTGGGGTCCAGCCACCGGTGTTGCCACCACGACAAGTCGCGCCTTTGTCGGCATGGCCAATTCCACAGCAGCGCCAACCGACGTTGAACCCTCAACCATCACCAACATGATCGGCATGGGCTGGGATGCCGCTGATGCCAACATCCAGCTCATGCGAAACAATGGCGCTACAACTACCAAGATTGATTTGGGCGCAGCGTTCCCCGTGCCCACCGCCGACCGCACCAAGGCCTACGAGCTGGCCATGTTCGCCGCCCCTGGAACCACCCAATCCGTGGCTTACGAAGTAACTGACCTGGGCACCGGTGCTGTGGCCACCGGCGCCATCACCACGCTGCTCCCCACCACCGCCACACTGCTGGCGCCCCGCGGCTGGATGAGTGTTGGCGGCATCTCCAGCGTCATCGGCATCGCCCTGATGGGGCTTTATCTGGAAAGCGATTACTAGACAAACACCCCCTTGCCGTCATTACGGCGCAAGCCGGAATCCGGTTGCCGCTAATTGCTGCCAAAAGATTCCGGCTTTCGCCGGAATGACGAAGTGGGAAACGCAACCATCACCCGAAAGGCCTCACTCATGTCTCTTGAACGCGAAGTTGGCGCATTGCAGGCGCGCATGGAAACGGTGGAGGCGGAACTCCAGGGCATTCGTTCCGATGTCCGCGAAATCCGCGACGTGCTGGTGACGGCGCGCGGCAGCTGGAAGGCTTTGAGCCTGGTTGTCGGCCTGTCCGTATCATTGGGAGCCACCGCCGGAAAACTGTTTCCACTTCTCATCACGCCAGGAAACTGAGCCATGCGCATGACTGAAGAAGGCCTGGCCCTCATCCGCCGGAGCGAAGGCTTTCGGGCCAACGCCTATCGCGATGCGACCGGCATTTGGACAATCGGCTACGGGCATACGTCCATGGCGGGACTGCCTGAAGTCAGGGAAGGCCTCGTCATAACGCGGGCAGAAGCGCAAAAAATTCTGGCGCGCGATGTTGAAATGTTTGCAGCAGGTGTGGCCAAAGCCTTGCGCGTATCCGTCACCGACACTGAATTCTCAGCGCTGGTTTCCTTCGCCTACAATGTGGGGCTGGCAGGTTTCGAGCGTTCCAGTGTTTTGAAAGCTGTGAATGACGGCGACCGCGAAGCCGTGCCGCGCCGGTTGCAACTCTGGGTGAAAGCCGGTGGCCAGGTTTTGCCGGGCCTCGTCAAACGCCGCGCCGCCGAAGCCGCACTCTTTATAAAGGGGCGCGAAGACGAAGCCCCGCGCAAAACCCCGGGCATCTGGGCAGCGCTTGTTTCCCGCATCATCGCCGCCGTCTTCCAGATCATCCGTACACGCACCAAATAATTTTTGAAGAAAGGACTTTGAAATGCTGACAATAATCGGAATTGTAACCACTGTCATGGGAATGCTGAAGGGGCCGCTCGCTGGCATCATCGACGCTCACGTGAGCGACGCCGAAATCCGCCAGAAACTCAAATCCGAACTCGAAAAAAGCCTGCTCGATCACCTCACCAAATCCGCCGAACTCCAGAAGAACGTGATCCTCGCCGAAATGAAATCCGAACACTGGCTGACAGCCAACTGGCGCCCCATGCTCATGCTGGTGCTGATGGGCTTCCTGGTGCTGGTGGGCCTCATCATTCCCGCCCTGGATTGGATGCTGGGCGGCGAAGTCCCCTACAACCCCCGCTGGAACGACCTCCCCACCGGCTTCTGGGATTTCCTCGGCATAGGCGTCGGCGGCTACATCGGCGGCAGGTCGCTGGAGAAGATCACAGGGCAGGTGTTTGGGGGAGGCGGGGGTGGGTTGAAGGCGCAAGTCCTTCAGCGCATCGTGAAAGGCGTCAGGAAGAATTAGAATCGCTTCAGACATGAATGAAATATTCAAATAGTCAAAATAGGCGAATAAAGGTATAAAATTCGAATAATACGTCAAATATGACGATTAAATAAATATTATACAAATATACAAAAAATGGCGAATTAAATTGAAAATATGATATAAATCGCCTATATTTGCGAATTATGAGAATACAAAATGAGAATACCGATGCGGCCATCCTCGAAGAGCTCGGTCAACGTCTGACTCGCGTGCGGTTGGGACGCAACCTCAAGCAAGAAGACATGGCCATGGCAGCTGGGCTTTCCAAGCGCACGGTCGAGCGCATGGAGGCCGGACATTCGGTTCAGATGTCCAGCTTTATCCGGGCCCTTCGCGCGCTGCATGTT
>JANNXN010000149.1:0-3850 GCA_031409595.1 Rhodobiaceae bacterium | reverse complement strand
GGGTTTCAGCAATGACGATACAACTTTGGCCCAGCGCGCAATATCCGGCAGCCAGTTGATGGCGCCCCAGGTGACATAGACCATGTCGAAGTGGCCTTCGATAGCCGCGCGGGCGTCATAGACATTGCCTTCAACGAAACTGGCATCGAGGCCGGTCTGCTTCTGCAAGTCGCGGGCTGCGGCAATGGCCACGGGGGAAAAATCGAGACCCACACAGGTGGCGCCCCGCCTCGCCAGACACAAGGTGTCCATGCCGAAGTGGCATTGCAGGTGGGCGATGCGTTTGCCTTTTACATCGCCGATCTCGCTATCCTCAATGCCATGCAAATTGTCGGCACCAGCCAAAAATTCTTTCACGCGGTAACCGCCTGCTTCATCCTTGTAATGAATGGCGGCGCGGTCGTTCCAGTTGGCGAGATTGAGTTTGAGATAATCACTCATAATGATCTCCTAAACAAAAAGGCCAGCATTGCTGCCGGCCCTTGAAACTGCGCATGTCCCCGAAAACTACTTCTTCTTGCCGCTTGCCTTGGCTTCCGCTTTGGCCTTTGACTTCGTTTCCGCATTGGCGGCAGCGCTGACGGCCGCGGCAGCGGCGACTTCCATGTCAATCTGGTTTTCCATCTCGCTCGCGCGACGCTCGACGATGCGGGCCGACTTGCCGGTACGGTCACGCAGATAATACAGCTTGGCGCGGCGGACTTCGCCACGGCGGACCACTTTAATCGAATCGATCAGCGGGGAGTAAACCGGGAATACGCGTTCCACGCCTTCGCCATAGGACATTTTGCGAACGGTGAAGTTTTCCTGCAAGCCGCCGCCGGAACGGGCGATGCATACGCCTTCATAGGCCTGCACACGGGTGCGCTCGCCTTCAACAACCTTGACGTTGACGATGAGTGTGTCGCCAGCCGAGAATACGGGAACGGCGCGCTTGGCGGCAACGATGGCCACCTGCTCTTTTTCGAGCTGCTGAATAATGTTCATGGGGATACTTCCTTTGGTGTTGCGGGGGCTATAGCGGCAAAGCGGTCATAAATCAAATCTTATCGGCCAGATATTTTTGCCACAGATCAGGCCGCCGCAATTTGGTTAAGGCTTCGCGTTGCTGGCGCTTCCAGAGGGCTATGGCCTTATGGTCACCGGAGAGCAGAATCTGTGGAATTTCAAGGCCTTCCCAGGTGCGGGGTTTGGCATAATGGGGGTGCTCGAGAAGGCCATCTTCAAAGCTTTCCTCCTCGCCCGAAGCCACCTTGCCCATGACGCCGGGGAGGAGGCGGATGACCGCATCAAGAAGAGCGAGTGCGGCGGGTTCGCCACCTGACAGCACAAAATCGCCGAGGGAGACTTCGATGAGGCTGCGCCTTTCGATGACGCGCTCGTCGACGCCTTCGAAGCGGCCGCAGACAATGAGGCAGCCGGGAGCTTGGGCCAGTTCGCGGACGAAGCTTTGCGTCAGGGGAAGGCCACGGGGGCTCATGAGGAGCCGTGGCCCCACATGGGGAGCAGCATCAATAGCGGCGGCCAGAACATCAGGCTTCAGCACCATGCCAGCACCACCGCCTGCGGGGTGGTCATCGACGGTGCGGTGTTTGTCGGTGGCGGAGGCCCTGATGTCGCGGGCATCAAGCGACCAGAGGCCATCGTTCAGGGCCTTGCCTGCAAGCGAGTGGCCAAGCGAACCCGGAAACATTTCCGGAAAAAGTGTGAGGATGGTGGCGGCGAAGGTCATGCTAAAGAAATTCCGTCATTCCGGCGAAAGCCGGAATCTGGTCAACGGTGGTGGGATTCTGGCTTTCGCCGGAATGACGAACGTGGGGTTGGAGTTCATTTGTCATCATCTTCATCCAGATACCCCTCGGGCAAAACCACGGTGATCTTGCCAGATGTGAAATCACTTTGCGGCACGAAGGTGGTGGTGAACGGGATGAGGATTGTTTCGGCGCCCGCTTCACGCTCAACTTCCAGCAAATCTCCAGCGCCATAATTTGGCATGGCGATCAGCCTGCCGAGTTTCGCGCCATCCATGAGAACTACCTCCTGCCCGATCATGTCGTGGGTGTAGGCTTCATTGCTTGCGAGTTTTGGCAGCCTGTCGCGATTGACGAAAAGTTCAGCGCCCTTGAGGAGCTCCGCCTGATTGCGATCCGTCACGTTCTTCAATACCGCAATGAAGTCATCCTTCGCAGGCCTGATTTTTGCGATCTCAAAAAGCTGGCCCGCTGCGGATTGCAACGGGCCGTAGCGCGTGATGCTCAAGGGATCGGCGGTGAGGCTTTTCAGCTTCACCTCGCCTTTGATGCCATGGGCCCCCACAATCACGCCAACGAGAACCTGAGTGTTGGGAGCGCCCATATTTTTTTAAGCCTGAGGGGCCTCGGCAGCTGGTGCTTCTGCTGCAGCGGCGGCTGCGGCTGCAATCTTGGCTGCCACGTCGGCGGCCAGTTTTTCACGCTCAAGGCGCTTCTTGCCGGGCAGTGCCTTCTGCGGGTTGTTGCGGGCCGGGCGCTTGGCAACGCCTGCCTTGTCGAGAAAACGGAGCACACGGTCGGTTGGCTGTGCGCCCTTCTTGAGCCATTCAGCGGCTTTGGCCGCATCAAGCTTGACGCGGGCTTCATCGGTTTTGCCGAGCATGGGATTGAAGGCGCCGATCACGTCGATGAACTTGCCATCGCGCGGGGCGGCATGGTCTGCCACCACGATGTGATAGTAGGGGCGCTTCTTGGTGCCTGCGCGCGCAAGCCTGATCTTCATTGCCATAGTGTCGTCTCCTTGATTGATGTTTGGGGATTAAGGTTTTTGGTGAAGGTAGGTAATGTGTGGAATCTCGTGCAGCATGAAAGCGCCATCCGGCTTGGCTTGAAGGCGCTGGACCACGCGCTGCGATGCTTCATTGGTGGGCAGGATGTAGCTGACAAGCCGCTTGCAGCCAATTTCATAGCCATAGTCGCGGGCCCGTGTGGCCGCCTCAATGGCAAAACCCTTGCGGCGGTGTTGGGGGGCGATGCCATAGCCCACTTCAATGTCGCCCCAGCCATCGGGGTAATAAAGGCCCGCATAGCCCGCGAATGACTGGCTGTGTTTTTCTTCGAGCGCCCAAAGGCCGTAGCCCCGCAAATTGAAATGGCCGGAGAACAGCGCGATGCGACGCCAAATGTCTTCGCGCGTGAAACCGTCGCCAAAAAGGCTTTCGCATACGGGATCGCGGTGATAGGCGAGCAATGGCTCAACATCACTCTCGCGCCACTGCCTGAGGTGCAACCGTTCGGTTTCAAGCTCAATTGCCATCTCATTTCTTCTTTCCCAATCCGGGCAAGCCCTTGAAGGGGTTGCCGCCGAGGCCGGGCAATCCGCCAAGGCCGGGAAGATTGCCGCCAAGGCCTGGCAGCGACTTCGGCATTTCGGGCAAGGCGCCTCCCTGCATCATGTCTTTCAAATCGGCTGGAATGGCGTTGGGATCCATCGCGGCCAATTCGGCCTGCATCTTTTCAAGCTCGGCGGCGTCGGGGGCGCCTTTGCCGCCCATCATTTTGCCGAGCAGGCCTTTACCCTGGCCCATCTGCTTCATCATGGTGGCCATTTGCAGGTGCATCTTGAGCAGGCGGTTGATTTCCTCAACCTTGGTGCCGGAGCCTGCCGCCACACGCCTTTTGCGCTTGGCATCCATGACCTTGGGATTGCGCCGCTCATAGGGCGTCATGGATGAGATGATCGACACCTGGCGTTTCAGCACGCCGTTGTCGAGGGCCGCGCCATCCATCTGCTTTTTGATTTTTCCCATGCCGGGCAGCATGTTCATCATGCCCGCCATGCCGCCCATTTTCTGCAATTGCCTGAGCTGGTCGGCCAG
>JANNXN010000148.1:0-35267 GCA_031409595.1 Rhodobiaceae bacterium | reverse complement strand
AAAACCGCTGATGGGCTGGGCGTCACGGGTATTCCGACATTCTTCGTCAATGGCGAAATGATGGAGAGCGGTGAAAAGACAATTGAAGAGATGCGAAAAAAGATTGATCCGCTTCTGAAGTAAGAAGCGGTCTGGCTGGGGTTGAGAACATATGAAGTTTACGCGGTTAAGGCTGTCTGGGTTCAAATCATTTGTTGAACCCACCGATCTTTTGATTGAGCCGGGCCTTACTGGCGTTGTTGGTCCCAATGGCTGCGGCAAGTCCAATTTACTTGAAGCGTTGCGCTGGGTGATGGGCGAAAGCTCCTACAAATCCATGCGTGCGTCCGGTATGGATGACGTGATTTTCTCCGGCACCACACAGCGGCCTTCACGCAACATGGCGGAAGTTGTGGTGACAATGTCGAACGACGACCGCACAGCACCTCCGCAATACAATGACAGCGAAGTCCTGGAAATTTCGCGCCGCATTGAACGCGAGGCGGGTTCTGCCTATCGCATCAACGGCAAGGACATGCGTGCGCGCGATGTGCAGCTGCTGTTTGCGGATGTCTCCACAGGTGCGCGCTCGCCTGCCCTCGTGCGGCAGGGGCAGATTGCGGAAATCATCAATGCCAAGCCACAGTCGCGGCGGCTGATTTTGGAAGAGGCTGCTGGCATCACCGGCCTCCACACCAGACGCCACGAAGCTGAGCTTAAGCTCAAGGCGGCGGAGGCAAATCTCACGCGGCTGGAGGATGTGACTTCGCAGCTCGAAAGCCAACTCAACAGTTTAAAGCGGCAGGCCAGGCAGGCGCAGAAATACAAGCTGGTTTCCGCTGAAATCAGAAGGCTTGAGGCAGCAGGCCTCTATGTGAATTGGAAAGAGGCCGCTGAGGCTGCGGAAAAAGACAAAGCCGCTCTGGATGAAGCCACACGGATTTTGGCCGAACATATCAGGTCGGCCTCGGAAAAACTTCGGGCGCGCGATGAGTTGGGCGAAAAACTTCCTGCGTTACGCGAACAGGAAACTATACGCGCCGCCGTGCTGCAGCGGGTTGGCCTTGAACGCAATAATCTGGACGAGGAAGAGCGCCGGGTTGAGGCGCGGCGCAAAGAGCTGGATCAACTTCTGGCCCAGGCTTCGGCAGATTTGACCCGCGAACAGGATACATTGGGCGACACGGACGGCGTGATTGCCCGCCTCGTTGAGGAAGACACAAGCCTCAAGGCGGCCATGGGTGATGACGGCGAGCTTCGTTCGGCGGCGGCCCTGGCGCTGCAAAGCGCGGCCAGCGCCTTGGCGGAAGCGCAGGAAGCGGCGGATCAGGCCGGCGCCAGGCTTTCAGAGCTAAACGCAAGGCGCGGGGCCCTTTCGCGCAGCATTGACGAACAGAAACAGCGCTTGGCCAAGCTCGAACGCGATGAGGCTGATATAAACGCCAAGCGCCAGGCATTCCTGGGGCAGATGAACACTGCGGGGGATGGACCGATTTTAACGGCGGCGGTGGAAACTGCCGTGGGTGTGGTGGCTTCATGCGAAGCGGCTGCCAATGAAGCCGAGGTTGCCGTGCGGTTGGCGCGCATGGTTGAAACCGAAACCCGGCAGGTCCACGACGAGGCGCGCCGCAAGGCCGAGCGCCTGCAAACAGAAGTTCGCACGCTGACCAATTTGCTGAAAGCCAATAGTGACAAGTTGTGGCCATCGCTGGTTGACCAGATCAAGGTTGAGCGCGGTTTCGAGGCTGCACTTGGCGCTGCCATGGGCGATGACATGGACGCCTCATCCGATGAAGGGGCACCCACCCATTGGCGCGGGCTTCCGCCGTTGGACGAGACTTCCAGACTTCCTGGTGATGCCCCCCCACTGTCCAATTTTGTGCAAGCACCACAGGCACTTACACGCAGGCTTTCGCATATTGGTGTAGTCTCGAAGTCACTGGGCCCTGCCCTTCAGGCACAACTGCGGCCGGGGCAGCGACTGGTTTCGCGGGAAGGCGACGTCTGGCGGTGGGATGGATTTACTTCGGCTGCGGATGCTCCAAGTGCTGCCGCCAAAAGATTGGCTGAGCGCAATCGCCTGGCCTTGCTTGAAGTTGAAATGCTGGAAGCGGTCAAGCTCTCCGATGAGACGCGGTTGAAGTTCGAAAATGCCAGGGCTGCCGTTGAAGCAGGCGCGCGCCGTGAACGCGAGGGGCGCGAATCCTGGCGGGCTTCGACAGCTGCTGTTGAAGTTGCCCGCTTGGCTTTGGCAAAACATGAGAGGCAAATCACTGAGCGGCTGGCTCAGACAAGTGCTCTGGATGAAGCGCTTCGCCGGGTGGGGCAGTCACTTGAAGAACTGCGGGGCACGCTTTCTTCTTCCCTGGCAGAAATTCAGGCCATGCCGGCCGTTGATGGTCTGGCACAGGCGGTTTCTGCCCTCCGCGATAGCGTGAACCGCGAGCGGGCCGCCTATGCGGAAGCGCGCGCCAAACATGACGGACTGGAACGCGAAGCGAAGGCGCGGGCTGATCGCATTCAGTTCATAGAAGCCGAGCGCAACCAATGGGGCGAGCGGGCCAAAAGGGCTGCAGCCCAGATTGAACATTTGACCAAGCGGGTTGACGAAAGCCGCGCCAGCATTGCCGAGCTCATGGGCATGCCGCAAATTCTGGCTGACAAGCGCCACCGGCTGATGAATACGTTACAACAGGCGGAAATCGAGCGGAAGCAGGCGGCGGATGCGTTAGCCATCGGCGAGAATGAAGTTCGGGCTGCCGACCAGATCTTGCGCGAGGCCCAGGAATTGGCCACCACATCGCGCGAAGACCATGCGCGTCTTGGCGCCAGGCTGGAAGCTTCAAAGGAACGCCATCACCATTGCGAGCAGCGCATCGCTGAAACATTGCAATGCGCGCCAACTGAAATTATCGCCAATGCCGGTCTCGATCTGGAAAAGATCGAAGCCAATGATGTGATCGAACGGAAATTGCTCGGGCTGCGCGAGGATCGTGAACGCCTTGGCGCTGTCAATCTTCGCGCGGAAGAGGAAGCTGAAGCTGTGGCCACGCAGCTCAGCACGCTCATTAAAGAACGTGATGATCTGGTGCAGGCCATCAACAAATTGCGCGGCGGCATTTCGAGCCTTAACCGCGAAGGACGCCAGCGCCTGCTCGATGCTTTTGGCACGGTGAACGAGAAATTCAGCGAGCTGTTCACGACATTGTTTGGCGGCGGCAAAGCGGAGTTGCAGTTGATCGAGTCCGATGACCCGCTGGAGGCCGGGCTTGAAATTTTGGCAAACCCGCCTGGCAAAAAGCCCACGGTGTTATCGCTGCTTTCAGGTGGCGAACAAACGCTCACGGCGCTGGCGCTTATATTTGCGGTGTTCCTGACCAACCCATCGCCCATCTGCGTGCTCGACGAAGTGGATGCGCCATTGGACGATCATAACGTGGAGCGTTTCTGCAACCTGCTTGATGCCATGCTTGAGCGCACGGAAACCCGCTTCCTCATCATTACCCATCATGAGCTGACCATGGCTCGCATGCACCGGCTGTTTGGCGTCACCATGATGGAACGCGGCGTTTCACAACTGGTGTCAGTGAATTTGGCAGAGGCGGGCGCCATGGCCGAAGCGAGCTAATGAATATTGTGTTTGATATCGGCAATGTTTTGCTGCGCTGGGATCCGCGGTTTCTGTTTACGCAATATTTTGACACTGAAGAAGAAATGGAATGGTTCCTGGCCCATGTGTGCAGCCCCGAATGGAACCTGGAGCAGGACCGTGGCCGAAGCTTTGCCGAGGCAGTTGCCGAGCGCAGCGCGAAGTTTCCGGAACACGCCGAGACAATTGCAGCCTACGACACGCGCTGGCATGAGACGCTTCCCCATGCCATTGACGGAACTGTTGCGATTTTGGATGAATTGGTGGCAAGGGAAACTCCGGTCTATGCCATCACCAACTGGAGCGCTGAAAAGTTTCGTGAAACCAAACCACGGTTTCCATTTTTGAACAGCTTTCGCGATATCGTGGTTTCCGGCGATGAAAAACTGATCAAGCCTGATCCAGCGATTTATGAATTGTTTTTGAAGCGGAACCAGCTCGCGGCGGCAGACTGCCTGTTCATTGATGACAGTGCGGCCAACGCCAGAGGTGCCGAAGCTGTGGGCATGAAGACGCATCACTTCAAATCGCCGGAGGGACTGCGGGCCGAACTTTCGCGGCTTCACCTGCTATGAAATCGCGGGGATGAGAATTTTGGGGGTTGCACAATGCAATCCCCGCTCATATCGCGCCCGTCAAGCTTCCTTGCTGGCAAAGTAGTCCGCCATTTTGTCCCAGTACATTTTCTTCCAGCCGTCCGCCAGGTGATTACTCATGCCGTCGGGGATGCCGGTGTGATCGAAAGCCAGTTTGGTTGCGCTGCCAGCCTTGCTCAGCTTGAAGCTGACAATGGAGTAAACACCCTTCGGCCAATCCTTGCCGCGCCAGGCCTGCACGATGGATTTATTTTCAACGAGCTCCAGATTTATGCCGCTGACCCAGCCGCCGTGGGCGGAGAATGCGCCGCCGACTTTCTTGCTGATTTTGGCGAGGCCATTTTTGGTGAAGGCCGCATGCTTACGCGAATCCATGTAAGCCTTGTACACTTCGCTGGGCTTTGCCTTGAATGTCACTTCCTGATGAATGCTGTTTGCCATGATCGTCGTCCCTTTTTCATTTAACCTATCGGTTAATCATTATTCAAACAGGCAAGTCTGTCAAGTGCGGAGGGAATCAAAGTGCATTTCCTGCAAGGCTAACGGACTTTTCGACGCAGCGTTGGACACCGCCTAAAAACCTAGTTGTAACAGCGACTTATAATCACTATCCATTTCTTGACACAATTATCCCCCGTAACTATGGTGCGCTCGATTTTGAGGGGTGGTGTTTGCTGCTTTTGAATTGAGACTTGGGTGGGATGATGAAAGACTCGGACCGGCTCAAAGACCTTGGCAAAAAGCTCGACAAATCCCTTGAAGGGCGGCGCAGCACATCCAGTTCTGACACTCAGGAAGGGTCTGCTGCGGGTCTCGCAATGCGGGCGGTCAGCGAACTTGTCGTTGGGCTTCTTGTGTGCATGTTTTTGGGTTGGATGGCTGACAAATATCTCGGCACTACCCCCTGGATCATGCTGGCGATGATGCCACTTGGGCTTGCTGCGGGCGTGGTCAACGTGATGCGCCTGTCCAACAGCAAGCAGGCTGAAGACTTACTCGGTGGCAAGGGGCCAATGCCCCCATCCGCCAAAGATGATGAAGATGAGGATTGAACGTGTCCACTGCTGCACCTGAAGCCGGCGAAAAGATCATTGATCCCATCCACCAGTTTGTGATCAACCGCATTGTTCCGATCGACATTGGCGGGCTGGATTTGTCTTTCACCAACTCTGCGCTGTGGGCTGTCATTGCAACACTGTGTGCATCGCTCCTGTTCATGCTGGCGCCACGTGAGCTGGTGCCGACGCGTTTGCAATCGGTTGCTGAAAGCATTTACGAGATCATCGACAACATGACCCATGACGTGCTGCACGACAATGCGCGCACCTATTTTCCGTTTGTGCTGACGTTGTTCACCTTCATCCTGTTTGCCAATGTCCTGGGCCTCATTCCCTATTCCTTCACGGTGACCAGTCATATTGTCATTACGCTGGCCCTGGCGCTGGTGGTGTTTGTTGGCGCCACGATCATCGGCTTCATTCGCAATGGGTTTGGCTATCTCAAGCTGTTCGTGCCTTCAGGTGTTCCGATATTCCTGTTGCCGCTCGTCATTGTGATCGAGATCGTATCCTACTTTATCCGCCCGATGAGCCTTTCCATCCGGTTGTTTGCCAACATGATGGCGGGCCACATGATGCTGAAAGTGATGGCAGGCTTTGTTGTCATGCTGGGTGTCACGGCGGGTTGGTTGCCATTGGCCGCCATGGTTGGCCTCATGGGCCTTGAACTTCTCGTGGCCGCTCTTCAGGCCTATGTATTTGCACTTTTGACCTGCATGTATCTGAACGATGCCATGCATGTTGACCACTAACTAAATCTTTTCACATCACAGGAGACTAAAATGGACGTAGAAGCAGCAAAGATGATCGGTGCAGGCATTGCGGCAATTGCACTTGGCGGCGCCGGTGTTGGCATCGGCACAATTTTCGGAAACTATCTCGCTGGCGCCCTGCGCAATCCAGCGGCTGCCGCCAGCCAGCGCGGCACGCTGTTCCTCGGCTTTGCATTCGCTGAAGCAACGGGGCTCATCGGTTTTGCCGTTGCCATGCTCATTCTTTTCGGCTGATATTCAACTTTAGGTTCCCTACATGCCGCAGCTCGATATTTCGACATGGCCGCCACAGCTATTCTGGCTCGCCATCACATTTCTGGCGCTCTATTTCGTCATCTCGCGGGTGGCTATTCCACGCACGGGCGGGGTTATTGAGCTTCGTAAATCCACTATCGATGGCGATCTGGCGGCGGCGCAGAAACTGAAGTCTGAAACCGACAACGCGATCAAATCCTATGAAGCGGCTTTGGCGGAGGCGAAGGCCAAGGCTCAGGCCATCAATATCGAGAACCGCAACACGCTGAATGCCGAAATTGAGGCGGAGCGGGCCAAGCTTGATGCGGCTTTGGGCGCCAAAATTTCGGCGGCTGAGAAAAAAGTTGCGGCTTCGCGTGACAAGGCCCTGGGCGAGGTTGCTGATATGGCGGCTGAAATTGCCGGGGACATTGTTCAGCAGTTGACGGGCGCTAAAGTCACCAAAGCGGCGGCCATTGCTGCTGTTTCAAAAGGCAAATAGGAGCAAGCGATGCTACGTGAAGCTGAAACCTGGGTTGCCGTTGCCTTCGTTCTGTTTGTGGCCCTTGGCATATATCTCAAGGTTCCTGCGATGATTGCCAAGCTGCTGGATGAGCGGGCTGACAAGATTTCCCGTGAACTGGCCGAAGCCAAGAGGCTCCGCGAGGAAGCGCAGGCCTTGTTGGCTGAGTATCAAAAAAAACGCGTCGAAGCAGAAAAAGATGCGGCCAATATTGTGGCGCTGGCCAGGGTTGAAGCGCAGGCTTATGCGGAGGAAACCCGCAAGAAACTTGCCGAGACGATCGAACGCCGCACCAAGCAGGCGTCCCAGAAAATCGCGCAGGCCGAAGCTGCTGCCGTGAAAGAAGTTCGGACAGTGGCCACGGATGCCGCAATTGCTGCTGCGTCGAAGCTGGTTGGCGAAGCCGTATCCGGCAGCAAAGGCGCCAAGTTCATCGACGAGTCCATTGCCGCAGTGAAGAGCCGGCTGAATTAAGCCCCGTTGAAACGCTCACCCGTCCATGGATTGAGGACGGGAATTTCAGTTGCCATGAAGTCACGCACGTTTCTGGTTACGAGAGTCAATGAATGTGAAAGCGCTGTGGCTGCTATGAACAAATCTGGTTGCGAAAAAGTGTGCCCGGTTTTCTTGCCGTAGTCCACGAGCAGGCGCCAACGCAAAACTTCGTTTTCCCCAATATCAATTACCTTGCCCCCAAATAATGGACGCACCGTTGATTCAAGCCAAAGAGCACGCTGTTCGCGTTTTAAACTGTCATCGATGCGCGAAATTCCAAACCTGATTTCGCCAACGGTGACGGATGAGAGAAACAGCTTTTGGAAATCCTGTTCTGCCAGAAATTGCGTAACATTCCTGTCCGGTTTTGGTTTTCCGAGTTCGGAAACAACATTCGTATCAATGAGCCACATTCAGATATCGAGTGGCTCATTGATTTTCATGGGTTCGCCAGGGACAACAAGCGGGTACTCATCCATGTAGGGGCAGGCCTGCATGGCATCGATCAATACTTGTCCAGTCAATTTCTGGCCAATAGTTGGACTCATCACCGCAGGAATGACAGTCGCTACATGCTTGCCGTGCAGGGTGATTTCCTGTGGGCCCTCCACCTGCGCGCGGCGAAGAAGTTCACTGAATTTGGCCTTGGCTTCCTGGGTTGACCAGATTCTGGAATGTTCATTCATATACTTTCTCTAATTCTGACTAGTCAGACTAGTCAGAATTTTGTTAATTGTCAATTACCCCTACTCCGCCGCATCCATGTAGTTGGCCATGGGTGGGCAGGTGCAGACGAGGTTGCGGTCGCCGTAGACGTTGTCGACCCTGGCAACGGGCGGCCAGTATTTGTCGTTGGGGTAGCCTTTGAGCGGGAAGAAGGCTTTTTCCTTTGAGTAGGGATGCTTCCAATCGCCGAGCAGCAATCGGTGGGTGTGGGGGGCATTCTTCAACACGTTATCCTGCTTGTCGGCCTTGCCCTCCTCCACCTCGGCGATCTCGCGCCGGATCTCAATCAAGGCATCGCAGAAGCGGTCCAGCTCGCCCTTGGCTTCGGACTCGGTGGGTTCGATCATCAGCGTATCAACCACCGGGAACGACATGGTGGGGGCGTGGAAGCCGTAATCAACCAGGCGCTTGGCCACGTCCTCAACTGATATGCCGGTTCGATCCTTAACCCAGCGGAGGTCGATGATGCATTCATGGGCCACATGGCCGCCGGGGCCCGTGTAGAGAATGGGGAAATGGGGAGCCAGGCGCTTTGCCATATAGTTGGCGTTGAGAATGGCCATAATGGTGGCCTTGCGGAGGCCTGGCCCCCCCATCATGGCAATATAGGTCCACGAGATGGGCAGGATTGATGCGGAGCCCCAGGGGGCTGCTGAGACAGCCCCTTGCGACTGGTTATGGCCTGCCGCCGGATTGACGCCATCAACCACGCTATGACCCGGCAGGAAGGGAGCCAGGTGAGCCTTGACGCCGATAGGGCCAACGCCTGGCCCGCCGCCGCCATGGGGAATGCAGAAGGTCTTGTGCAGGTTCATGTGGCAGACATCGGCGCCCAATTCGGCCGGGCGGACGACGCCCACTTGCGCGTTCAGATTGGCGCCATCGAGATAGACCTGGCCTCCATGCTGATGCACGATGGCGCAAATATCTTTTACTGCCACTTCGAACACGCCGTGGGTTGAGGGATAGGTTATCATCAGGGCGGCGAGATTGTTCTTGTGGGCTTCAGCTTTGGATTTGAGATCGGCCACGTCCACGTTGCCCTGCTCATCACACGCCACGACGACCACATTCATTCCCGCCATCACCGCAGAGGCGGGATTGGTGCCGTGGGCGGATATGGGGATCAAGCAGATGTTGCGGTGGCTGTCGCCCCGGCTTGCGTGATAGCCAGCTATTGCGAGCAGGCCCGCATATTCGCCCTGACTGCCTGCATTGGGTTGCAGCGACACCGCATCGAAGCCCGTAATCTCCGCCAGCATGGCTTCAAGTTCTTCGAAGAGCTGCTGATAACCCTGGGTTTGCTCAAGCGGCGCAAAGGGATGCAGCAACGAGAAGCCACGCCAGGTGACGGGAATCATTTCAGAGGTTGCGTTGAGCTTCATGGTGCAGGAGCCGAGCGCAATCATGGAGCGATCAAGTGCTACGTCCTTGGCTTGCAGATGGCGAAGATAGCGCAACATTTCGGTTTCCGAGTGATAGGCCTCAAACACCGGATGGGTGAGATAGCTGGAGGTTCGCTGCAGGGACTTTGGAATGACCTCTTGCACGGCCCTATCAACGACATCCATGTCAAAGCCATCGAGTGCATCGGTTTTGAATACGGTCAGGAGCTTGGTCAGCTCTTCGCGCCGCGTTGACTGGTCAAAGCTAACTCCAAGATGATCCGCATCGACAAACCTGAGATTGATCCGTTTTTCCTTGGCGCGCGCAAACAGCGTGTGGGCGCGGCCGGGTGCGTGAATGGTGACCGTATCGAAGAAGGATTTGGTGACCACCTCGTAGCCATAGGAGGCGACTGTGGCCGCGAAAATTTCAGCAAGCCGGTGCGTGCGTTCGGCCATTTTGCGAATGCCTTTGGGGCCGTTATAAACTGCAAACATGGAGGCAACGACGGCCAGCAGAACCTGTGCGGTGCAGATATTGCTGGTGGCTTTTTCACGCCTGATGTGTTGCTCGCGGGTTTGCATGGCCATGCGGAGTGCCCGGTGGCCTTCAGCGTCAATCGACACACCGATGATGCGGCCCGGCATGGCGCGCTTGAACTCGTCGCGCGTGGCAAAGAAGGCTGCATGCGGCCCACCAAAACCCATGGGCACGCCGAAGCGCTGGGAAGAACCTACGGCAATATCGGCTCCCAATTCGCCGGGAGGCGTTAGCAGGGCGAGCGCCAACAGGTCAGTTGCCATGATGGCAAGTGCGCCCGCGCCGTGCAGCCTGTCGATGATGCTCCGATAATCACGCGCTTCGCCGGATGAGCCGGGGTAAGAGAGGAGTGCCGCAAAAACCGTATCGGGCTTCAAATCCTTGACCGGATCACCGATCACGACTTCATATCCAAAAGCATAGGCGCGCGTCTTGATAACGCCTATGGTTTGGGGATGGGTATCGCGATCAACGAAGAAGGTGTTGGCCGTGGTTTTGACCAGCCGTTTGGCCATGGCCATGGCTTCGGCAGCGGCGGTGGCTTCGTCGAGGAGCGATGCGTTGGCGAGCTCGAGGCCGGTGAGATCGACGATGACCTGCTGGAAATTCAACAGAGCTTCGAGGCGTCCCTGGCTGACCTCAGCCTGATAGGGAGTATAGGCCGTGTACCAGCCCGGATTTTCCAGCACGTTGCGGAGGATGACCTTTGGCGTTACCGTGCCGTAGTAGCCCATGCCGATCATCGACACGAACACTTCATTGCGCTCAACCATGCGGCGGAGATAGGACAGTGCGCTCCTCTCAGCTTTGGCCTTTGGCAGGTAGAGGGGGCGCGACAGCCTGATTTTTTCCGGCACAACCTTGTCAATGAACTCTTCAAGTGTCTTCGCGCCCACCTCCCGCAACATCTCAGCCGTTTCCACCTCACTTGGACCAATGTGGCGGCGAATAAAATTGGCACGAGGCTCAAGTTCGGCAAGAGTGGCGCGGGTCATGGGGGTTCCTGTTGAGTTCATCTGTTCTGTGTCAATCGAGTTCCAATATTTTTTATTGTCATCCCCGGATTCATTGCGGGGACCCATCTTTATGCAAATTCAAACTCCAATCGTGCCTAACCATGGGTCGCCGGAATGAATCCGGCGATGACAAAATGGAGTGAAACCGCCGCGCAACTGCCACCCTCCCCGCTTCGCGAAGAGGGATGGTCTATGCGGCGACGAATTTGTCATAGGCTGCCTTGTCCATCAGGTCGTTTAGCTCGGCGGGGTTGGAGAGTTTTACTTTCATGAACCAGCCGTCACCTTCTGCACCACGGTTGACGAGGGCTGGATCGCCTTCGAGTTCCTTGTTGACGTCAACGACTTCACCAGTGACGGGGGCATAGACTTCGCTGGCGGCTTTGACACTTTCGACGACGGCCGCCTCGCCACCCTTGGTAACTTTCTTGCCAATGGCTGGCAGCTCCACGAACACCACATCACCCAATTGTTCCTGCGCGTGGTTGGTGATGCCGATGGTGGCGATACCGCCTTCGACACTCACCCATTCATGATCTTGTGAAAATTTAACCGACATCTTTATTGGCTCCTCAGCGTTTGTAATTATGGGGCACGAATGGAAGTGTTGTGATTTGGGCGGGCATGGGGTTGCCGCGCACCACAAGCTGGATGGCGGTGCCTGCTTTGGAAAAAGCGGTTTCGACATAGCCCATGGCCACCGGGGCATTGACCGTTGGACCGAATCCGCCGGAGGTGATCACGCCGATTTGGCGGCCTGTCATATCTGTTATGACTGTTCCTTCGCGCGCCGGCGCCCGGCCTTCGGGTTTTATGCCGACGCGCTTGCGGGCGGGGCCATCGGCAATTTCTTTCAGCACACGCGCAGAACCCATAAAGCCGCCAACAGTTCTGCGGTGCTTGGCAATTGACCACACAAGACCTGCTTCAACGGGGCTGGTGGTTTCATCGATGTCGTGACCATGGAGGCAGAGGCCAGCTTCAAGCCGGAGGGAGTCCCTCGCGCCAAGGCCTATGGGCTTTACTTCTGGTTCGGCAAGCAAGAGCTGCCAAAGCTTGGCGGCGTCCTTGTCCCAGATTGAAATTTCATAGCCATCTTCGCCGGTGTAACCCGAACGCGAGATGTGAGCGGTGATGCCAGCCAAATCGAGAGACTCATAATTCATGAAAGCTATCTCGCGCACGGCAGGATTGATCCGCGCCAGCACGGCTTCGGCCTTCGGCCCCTGGAGTGCGATAAGTGACATGTCCTCCCCGCGCTTCAAGGTGACCGCAGGGGGCAAATGTTTTTCAAGGTGGGCAAAGTCTTCGCGTTTGCGGCCCGCATTGCACACGATATATAGCCAGCCTTCGTATCCCGGGTAGGCCGCTCTCGTAATCATCAAATCATCGAGAATGCCGCCTTTCTCGTTCAGGAATTGCGAATAGCGGATTTGTTTGGGTTTCAGGCTGGCGATATCAGCAGGCGCCAATGTTTCCATGGCGGCAGCTGTCGTTGCCTGATCGGGGCCAACGACGAACGCCTGCCCCATGTGTGAGACATCAAATAAGCCCGCATTGGTTCTGGTCCAATTGTGTTCGGTTAGAATGCCACTCGGATATTGCACTGGCATTTCATAGCCAGCAAAGGGCACAATCTTGCCGCCAAGCTCAACATGCAAATCATAGAGCGCTGTTCGCCTTAGGGAAGCTTCGTTCATTTGAACTCCTGGCAACGGCTGGCAAGCCTGGCGCAGATATCTGCACTGGGCCTGCCCCCTCTGTCAGACAACCTGAGAGTTTTCGCCCAACTGTCACTCCGACACAGCCAGACTTGCTCCTACGGTGAGACATGCAAAATGCTGTCTGCTCTCCAGAGTTCAAAAACGCCATGCGGTCCATTTGCCTGAGAGTTTCCGGGGCGGTTGCTCCTTCGGCGCCAGGTTTTCCCTGATCTCTCCCGCTTGGCGTTTACGCGAACAGGAGGGAAGCTAGAGGGATGAACCGGAAAAGGCAAGTGCGGCTCTTAGATTCTTGACATCCATCGCCTGCCCTCGCATGTAAGCGCCATGTCGAAGCCTTCTCTTACTGTTTTGCTTGCGGCGCCGCGGGGGTTTTGCGCTGGTGTGGTGCGGGCCATCGATATTGTGGAGCGGGCTTTGGCGATTTATGGGGCGCCGGTTTATGTGCGCCATGAGATTGTGCATAACAGGTATGTGGTGGATGACCTCAAGGCCAAGGGCGCAATCTTTGTCGATGAACTTGATGAGATTCCGGCTGGCGACAGGCCAGTTATTTTTTCGGCCCATGGGGTGCCCAAGTCTGTGCCGGCTGCTGCGACTTCACGGAATTTATTTCAAATTGATGCGACCTGCCCCCTGGTCACCAAAGTTCATATGGAAGCGCAGCGGCATTTTATTGAAGGATTGGAAATTGTGCTGATTGGCCACAAGCATCACCCGGAGGTGATTGGCACGATGGGACAATTGCCAGAGGGCGCCATCACGCTGATTGAAACTGTTGAAGATGTGGCAGCCCTCAAGGTCAGGGATACAGAAAAACTTGCCTATGTCACCCAGACAACGCTTTCGATTGATGATACGCGCGACATTATTCTGGCTCTGCAGCAACGCTTTCCCGCCATTCGCGGGCCGCTGCGCGAAGATATCTGTTATGCCACCACGAACCGTCAGGAGGCGGTCAAGTCCATCGCTGGCCGAATTGATTTATTGCTGGTGGTGGGGGCACCGAACTCTTCGAATTCAAAACGCTTGGTCGAGGTGGGTGAAAAGAATGGGTGTGCGCGGGCGTTATTGGTTCAGCGCGCCGGTGATTTGAACTGGGCGGAGCTTGGCGGCTTGCGCACTATCGGGGTTACCGCGGGGGCATCGGCGCCTGAAATACTGGTGACTGAAATTGTTGATGCGTTTCGGGATACCTATGACGTGACAGTCGAAAATGTTGTGCTGCGGGAGGAAAATGTTTCCTTCAAACTGCCGCGCGAATTGCGTGATCAACACGCATGACCAAGGGCAAGGTTATCGTTCATACGGATGGCGCGTGTTCTGGAAATCCTGGTCCGGGCGGCTGGGGCGCCATTCTGGAGTTTAATGGCACGCGGAAGGAACTTTCCGGCGGCGAGGCTGAAACCACCAACAACCGGATGGAATTGACTGGAGCGATTGCTGCTCTCGAATCCCTTAAACGCCCTTGCCAGGTGGAGATGCATGTTGACTCGGCCTATGTCAAAGATGGCATTACAAAATGGATCCATGGCTGGAAGCGCAATGGCTGGAAAACCGCTGACAAAAAGCCCGTGAAAAATGTGGAGCTGTGGCAAAGGCTTGATGCTGCCCTGGCCACTCACGACATTTCATGGCACTGGGTCAAGGGTCACGCGGGCCACTCGGAAAACGAGCGCGCCGATGAGTTGGCACGGCAGGGCATGGCCCCCTATAAGCCTTGAGTTAAAGCTGCTGCAGAATCGTATCAACGCCTGAAACATTGACGCCGGGTTTTTCTTCAACGTTGAGTTGGCGTACAACGCCGTTGTCGACGATCATGGAAAACCTTCTGACGCGCTCGCCCATGCCGTTCATGTTCCGGTTGAGGCCGATAGCTCTGGCAAAATCGCCGTTGCCGTCGGATAGCATCAGGATTTTTCCGTTGGCGCCGATGTGCTTGGCCCATGCGTCAACCACGTGAATATCATTCACTGTCACGCAGGCGATCGCATCGACACCCTTGGCCTTGATGGCATCAATATTTTTCAGGAAGCCCGGCAAATGGTTCATGCTGCAAGTGGGCGTGAATGCGCCGGGTACGCCAAAGAGCACAACCTTCCGGCCTGCGAACACCACGTCGGTTTGCACGCTTTGCTGCCCGTCACCTGTGACTGTCATGAAGCCAACCTGGGGGAGAGCGTCACCAACTGCGATTGTCATGGAAAATCCCTGAAATGTTATCTGTCCACGACTGCTTAGTTGACAGTGATCACTTGTTCAATGCCAGAATTGCCAAGCGCCAAAGTGAATTTCAAAGGCGTGTTGCGGATTATCGCGGGGTCCTTAACGCCCGCAATGGGCAGCCATGCTTCGCCGGGTGAGACATCAAATAATGGCCGGCCAAAATAGGCAGAGATTTCACTTTCCACGAAAATATCGTCGACCGTCCGGTTAAGCGCCAGAACCAGCATGGGCACTTCCTGCCTGATTTCAATCCGGGCGTTCAAAATTGCCACATCAGCGCGGGGAACGCGATTTTTCCACTGCTCGATCAACGGACTTAGCTCAGTCGAATTCAGGTCCAAGCTGATCTCGGAATTTGCCGGGATGCAGATATCTTTGCATACCGCAAAAAATAAGTTGAGCTTCAAGGAAACCGGTTCAGCGGAGTTTTTCGATCTGGCCAAGAGCGGAAACACGACCTGGTCATGATAGCCTACCGTCTCGCCGCCCAGGTCCTTGAAGCGGCCTGGAATGGGGTACATCACCTCGATTGATTCAAGGTTGCTCGAACCTGCCCAATCAAACTGCGGCGGAATTCCAGCGTCTCCTGGCATTTTCCAATAGGTTTTCCAGCCAGGTTCCATTTCGATCGACAGGCCCGCCTCGGCATTGCCACCGGGGAATAGCGAAACCTTATAGGGCTGCGGCACCTGAGCTCGGGCGGGTGTGGCCAAAATTGGGCCAATACTCAATGCGAGCAACACATCTCTTCTGTTCATGCCATATATTATGGCTTTTGACGGCACGATTTCCTAATCAATTTGTTGTCAGAACGGAACGCTTTTCTCAACCCGGGATTCGGGATAGTTTACCTCCATGTCAGCTGCCCAATACCTTGAAGGTCAAATTTTGATTGCCATGCCAGGCATGGGGGATCCGCGCTTTGACAAGTCGCTTGTGTTCATGTGTTCGCATACCGAAAATGGCGCCATGGGCATCATCGTTAACAAGACGGCGCCCATGATGTTTTTTTCGGATTTGCTTGACCAGTTGAAAATCGTTCCACACGGCGAGATCGGCGATCTTGAGCAATCGGTCCTGAACATGCCGGTTCTATTTGGGGGGCCAGTCGAACAGTTTCGTGGATTTGTCCTGCACAGCACAGACTATCTTTCCAACAACACAAGCCTTCCTATCAATGATGGCGTGGCGTTGACTGCTTCGCTTGAAATATTGCAGGCTATCGCCAAAGGCAACGGCCCGGGCAAAGTCATGCTGGCGCTGGGCTATTCAGGCTGGGTTGCCGGGCAACTGGAGAATGAAATTCAGCACAATAGCTGGCTTCACTGCGAGGCCGACGATGAGCTTATATTCGGCACTGACAATGAGGGAAAATACGCGCGCGCCCTGAAAAAAATCGGCGTTGATCCGCGCATGCTGTCACCCCAATCAGGCCACGCTTGAGGGACTGTCTGTTTCGCTCGCAGGTTCTGGTTTTTCTTCTTCCGGCTCTGGCGGCTTGGCTGGATTCTTGAGTGCCGAAATCGAAGGCAGTTCAACCGGCTCCTGTTTTGAAACCCTCGGCGCCATGGGAGCTGCACCGGGTGTCGGCAGGGCGTCAATTGATTTCCTGGCGCGCTCCGCCGGCGCAACAGCTTTCGCGGCCACCTCTTCTTCGCGTTCACGCGTTGCCTTGTTGATGACCTCGGTGGTCAGTTCCGTATTGATTGCCGTTGCGGCAGGATCGGCACTGGCATGTTCCCACAGCGTTGAAATCACTGTTTTTTCCGGGTCCTGGGCATAGGGCTGGGCTGCCAGGGATTCGGTCACCTGCTTGGCTGTAATGGGTTGTCCGATGAAAAATCCCTGCCCGAAATCGCATTGGAGTTCGCCGAGACGATCCACCTGGGATTGATTTTCAATACCTTCGGCAACAGTTGTCAGGTTCAAGTTGTGCGCCATGGTTACTATTGCTGCAAGAATAACTGCGGCACGTTCGTCCTCGGGTTCCGACATGATGAAGGAGCGGTCCACTTTGAGTGTATCGAAGGGGAGATTTCGCAGGCTTGAGAGCGAGGAATGACCCGTGCCAAAATCATCACAGGAAAGGCCAACACCAAGCTGTTTGATTTGTTGAAGCAAGGCTGCTGCCTGCTCAGGAAACTGCATGACTATCGATTCAGTGATCTCAATTTTGAGCGAGCGACTGTCAATTGCCTCGCGGCCAATTGCGGCTCTGATGTCACCAACGATATCGGTTTCGACGAGCTGGCTGGCTGACACATTGACCGCGACGAACAAGGGATCGCTGGGCTTGAAAGCCCGCTGCCAAATTCCCAACTGGCGCGTTGCTTCGTTCAAGACAAAGCGGCCGATCTCATTTATCATCCCGGTCTGTTCGGCCAGGTTCAGGAAACTTTCAGGCGCCAGGAGACCGAGCACCGGATGACGCCAGCGGACCAGCGCTTCGAAGCCCGCCAAATCCATGTCATTCAATCTGGCAATGGGTTGGTAGTGGACCTCAATTTCATTGCGCTCCAACGCGCGGCGGAGTTCCGCCTCCAATGCCACCAACTCGCTGCGATTATCACGCATATGGGGCTGAAAAAATTCGATTGATCCTTTGCCCCGGCGCTTGGCCTCATAAAGGGCTATGGTTGCGTCTTTCATGAGTTGATCGGCCGTCAGGCCGGGCTCGGTGCAGCTACTGGCGCCCAAACTGGCGGTCAAAAATATTTCCTGATTGTTGACGGCAATCGGACGTGCGATGGCTGCGCGCATTTGTTCAATGAAAGATGCAATGTCGCGTTCGATAACGGAGCCCGCAAACAAAACAGCAAACTGATCGCCTGGCAACCTCGCAACAGTGTCTTCCGGTTTCAACAGAGTTTCTATGCGGCGGCCAACCGAATTCAGCAGACTGTCGCCCGCGTCGTGACCCAGACCGTCATTCACATTTTTGAAGCGGTCGAGATCAACGAGAATCACATAGAGATTGTCGGCAAACGGCTTGGACAGTTCTCGCTTCAACCTGTCGAGGAACAGGGCACGGTTGGGAAGACCCGTTACCTGATCATAAACCGCATCGATCAAGAGGCGTTCTTCAGCGCGCTTGGTGCCGGTTATGTCGGACAAGGTTCCGATGCAGCGGATCATGCGATTTTCGGAATTGGCGATTCCGCGGGCGCGCAGTTCAAACCACCTGTAACTTCCATCGGCGCGATGCAAACGCAATTCCTGGCGGATTGCGCCACGCCCGCGCAACTCGGCGCTTGCCAGGGTGGCCGTATAGGCCTGGCGGTCGGCGGGGTGCATCATGTCCAGCAGCGTTTCGGCATTGGATTGATGCAGCAGGCGCGGCAGATGGCCCAGGGCCTGCTCCAACTCCTCGCTGAGATAGAGTTCGCGGTCTTCAGCGTTCCAATCCCACACATATTGCTGGGCGCCGGCAAGCGCCAACGCACCTCTGCCTGCGTCCTGAAACAGCGATTGTGACAGGAACCCGCTGCCTGTTGCGTATCTGACAAAGCGCAGGCTCATGAAGGCCAGCACCAACGTCAACCCTAAGATCAAGACCGGGGACATCAGATAATAACTGTCCTTTATGAACAGGGCGATAGCTGCAACCAAAGTCCAAAGAACAATGACCAACCACAACGAGAATGCCGATCCCTCGGGCCTTTCACGATGGGCGCGGTACAGGAAGATGAGGCCAATAAGCGCCACGGCGGCAAATGCAATGCGTGCAACCGTTGCAACCAGCACGGGCTCGAATATGCCGTAGACTGGCAATGCCAATCCCAATGCTGCCACGGGCAAAAAAATACGCCGCAACCTTGGCGCAGTCTGGCGAATGTCGGCCAGCGTTGCCAAATAGAACAACAGGCCTATCGCCAGCAGTGATTCAACAATGGCGCGCAGCGCTACGGGTGTTACTTCGACGCTGGCGAAGTAAATGCGCGGCTGCGGAAAATATCCGGCTTCCAGCAGCATGAAGGCCAGAGCTGCGGCGGAAAACAGGCCGCCGGATACAAATTCCAATCTGGCGCGGGCGGAATAGAGCAGCAACATGCTGAGGCCCAAAAGCATTGCGATGCCGAGGATTGCGCCTCTGAAGAAAGATGCGGAGCGGGTTTGCTGATCGTAGAAATCCCGGGTCCACAGCACCACGTCGGGGGGTGCGCTGGTTACTTCCAGAGCGATGCTTTTTGAGGTTTTGGGTCCGAGCACGAATCCATAGGCATCTTCACCGGTAGCCCCAATCTCGGGGGGCCGTGAGGTGCCGGTTTCAACAATTCCCAACAACACGCTGCCTGGCGCATCCGGGTTGAACAATTTTGAGCCGGTGAATTTCTGATGTTGAATAGTCAGAACGAGTTCCTTGGTGACTGATGACGTATTGGTCAGAACCACTATTTTCCATTGAAAGGGAGGCTGCTTCTGGTTTGACTTCAAGTCCAGGGCGCCAGCCGGCGTTTGCATGCCAACGCTGGGTTTTTCGGCAGTGAAATTGCTGATGTAAGGAAGCAGGCTGGTGTTAGCCTCAAGGTCTTTCACGTCAAAGGCGCTTTCAGCCAATACGGCTTGGGCAAAACTGAACAAGATCAGGCAAAACAGGCATGCAAGGCGGAACAGCAGTTTTCCGCCACCGGTATATTGATTTCGACTCATAGGTCACTTCGTAACGCCCCCGGAGAGCGCTTGCAAGAACTGCTATTTGGGGGCTTCGTTCAGGCGCGCAAACAGCAAGTGATCTTGCCAAACACCGTTGATTTTCAAATATTTCCTGGCCAGACCTTCATGGGCAAACCCGCACTTGTTCAACAGCCTGACAGAGGCTTGGTTGGTGGGCAAGCAGGCGGCTTCAATCCGGTGCAGTGTGAGATTTTGAAATGCGTATCCAATCGCTGCCTGAAGGGCCTCAGTCATAAATCCCTGGCGGGCAAAGGGTTGGCCAATCCAATAACCGACAGAGCAGTTTTGTGCAGCGCCCCGGCGCACATTGGTAATGGTGATGGCGCCTAAAAGGTGGTTCTGCTGATGATGGAAAATAAAAAAGGGGTAGCCCTGATCATTTTTCACGAGTTGCTGGTAATATTTTATCCGGGCGCGGAAGTTGAATTTGCTGAACTCGTGATCGGACCACAGCGGTTCCCAGGTAATCAGGAAGTCCTTGCTGTAGTTGCGAAGATGCACCCATTCCTCGAAATCGGCCATGGCAGGCGGGCGCAGCACGACTGAGCCCCACTGAAGCTGAGGCGTCTGATCGTTTGAAAAGGGCGACCTTAAGTAAACCACGTCTTATGCCTTCCAGCTAAGCCCTGGAAAAATACCCGGTTATCTTGTTGTGCGAGGAAAGATTTGAGATCTGGCCCACCGCACTCACAGCGGGGGTTTTGTCCTTGAACAATTTCGCCGCCAAATCGCGCACCTGATCGACGGTCACGGCTTCGATCTTTTCGACCAGTGTGGTTATCGCTGGCACAGTTCCGAAAGCCAAAAACTGCCTGGCGATTTGATCGGCGCGCGAGGATGCGCTTTCCAAATTCATGACCAGGCTGGTTTTCAACTGGGCTTTGGCGCGGGCCACTTCGGCATCCGTGACCTTGGCTGTGACTGACATCATGACGCTTGATGTGACGTCCAGAAGCTCTTCTGTATGTTCGGGTGAACTGGCGGCATAAACGCCGATTTGGCCAGCGTCCTCATAGGCCGAGCCAAATGCGAAAACGCTATAACAAAGGCCCCGTTTCTCGCGCACTTCCTGGAACAGCCGGGACGACATTCCGCCACCCAGAATATTTGACAGAATTTGCAATTGATAGATTTCAGGGTCGCGGTAGCTGGGTGCCGCAAATGACAAAACAATGTGGGTTTGATCGAGGGTCTTTTTTGCGGTTTGCTCGGTGCCGGAGAAACTTGGGGGTTCGCGCTGGGGTTGCTGGCCGCGTTCGATCTGGCCAAACAGCCTGGCGGTTGCCTCGGCAAATTTTTCGTGATCGATATTGCCAGCGGCAGCAACCACGATGCGCGAGGCCCAATAGTTTCGATTGCGCCATGCCAACATCTTGTCGCGGTCGACGGCGGAGATGAGATCAGCAGTTCCCAATATGGATCGACCCAGGGGATGATCCCCATAGCTTGCGGTCTGGGCCAAGTCGAAAACCAGGTCATCGGGTTGGTCGTTGGCGGCTGCAATCTCCTGCAGAATAACGTCGCGCTCGCGCTCCAGCTCATCGGGATCCAGAATGGATTCAGTAAAGATGTCGGCCAGAATATCCAGCGCCAATGCCCAGTCGTCTTTCAAAACGCGGGCGTAATAGGTCGTGGTTTCCATTCCTGTTGATGCGTTGATCTCACCGCCTGCCGATTCAATTTCTTCGGCGATGTCTTTGGCGGAGCGCTTTTTGGTGCCTTTGAAGGCCATGTGTTCGAGGAAGTGGGCGATGCCGTTTTCTTCTGGACGCTCGTCTCTGGCGCCTGCCTTCACCCAAATGCCCAGAGCCACCGTTTCAATATTTGGCATGTTCTGGGTCAGAACGTTCAGGCCGTTTGGCAGGCAGGTAATCTCAACGCCCATTATACATCCCTTATCAGGTCTTGTTCCGCGCCAGGATGAAATCCCTGACCGCTGCGACACTGTTGGGGAGTATTGTGAAACGTTCTTCAGCTTTCAGCAAGTGCAATAGCCTTGAAGGTAAATGGGGCTTTATCCCCGATGCCTTTTCCACGGCGTCCGGGAACTTGGCCGGGTGGGCGGTGGCGAGCGTTATCATGGGGCATTCGGTGGCTTTGGCGCGGCGGGCGGCGGCATAGCCCACAGCCGTGTGAGGGTCCAGCAGCTCGCCGCTTTGGGCCAGGGTCTGGGCAATCATCTGTGCAGTTTCAGCTTCGTTAACTGCGAATGAATCGAATTCATGGCGAATTGCGGCCAGTTCCCTGGCGGCAATTGTGAATGAGCCCGATTGTGCCAGGCCGGACATCAAGCTTCGAACGGCGGCAGCGTTTTTGTCGTAAGCCATAAACAGGAGCCGTTCAAAATTGCTGGAAATCTGAATATCCATGGACGGACTCATGCTGGGTTGCACGCCGTGGATTTCATAGCGGCCAGTTTTGAGGGCGCGGTCAAGGATGTCATTGACGTTGGTGGCCACGACAAGCCGATCAATCGGAACACCCATGCGCTTTGCCACAAGGCCTGCAAAAATATCGCCGAAATTTCCGGTGGGGACGGAAAAACTCACTTTGCGATCAGGTGCGCCGAGGGCCACAGCGGATGACACGTAATAAACGATCTGGGCCATGATGCGGGCCCAGTTTATGGAATTCACACCGGCGAGATTGACTTTGTCTCGGAAGCCGATGTCGTTGAACAGCGCTTTGACGATGGTCTGGCAGTCATCGAAATTTCCTTCAATTGCGATGTTGTGAATGGCGTGAGATTTCACCGTTGTCATCTGGCGGCGCTGAATGTCGCTCACGCGACCTTGAGGATGGAGAATAATGGTCGTGGCGTTTTTCGAATGGCTGAATGCACCGGCTGCCGCCGCACCGGTATCGCCTGATGTGGCGCAGATGATAGTGGCGTGATTGCCGCTTCTTTTCAGCGACCAATCCATCAGCCTCGACAGCATTTGCATGGCGACGTCTTTGAAGGCGAGCGTTGGACCATGAAACAATTCGAGCAGCCACTGGTTGGCGTCCAATTGCTTCAGCGGCGTGATTGCGGGATGACCGAAGACGCCATAGGCCTCAGCGATCATCTGTTTGAGTTCAGCATGTGGAATGGCATTTCCGGTGAATTTTGCCATCACTTCGAAAGCAATGTGCTGATAGGACGTGCCGCGAAGCCCGCGCAATTCGCCTGCGGAAAATTGCGGCCAGCTCAGCGGAATATACAGGCCGCCATCGCGGGCCAGGCCCGTCAACAGAACATCTTCAAATCCCAGCTCGGGGGCCTCACCCCTGGTCGAAACATATTGCAACGAATTACCTCTTCCGATTGAGACACATCAACGAAACCGTCATTCCGGCGAAAGCCGGAATCTGATTGCCGATATCGCTGTCGAGAGATTCCGGCTTTCGCCGGAATGACGATGCTGGTGAACCACTTTAGCGGACCTGTTTCCGGATGAACAGGCCTGCGATGACCAGCAGAACCAAGGCCAGCGAGAACCAGGTGATGGCATATTGCAGGTGATTGTTCCTGAGGGTTGCCTGGGGCGGGCTGGCTCGGGGAAACGCCTTTGCATCATCGCCTGGCAAGGCCTGCAAAATAAAGGGGGCGACTTTCGAGCCGGGAGGAATTGAGGTTGCGGCAAGCATGGCGGGAACGTCCCACCAGTACCAAACGCGGCTTTCAACATCGTTGTCGGGATCGAAGAAGCCGCGCTCGGCAGCATGGCCGCGGACGATGGCGGTCAGTTCAGTGCGTTGTTGGGACTCGGACCTCTTGGCGTGGCTGCGCAAATCGTCGGGCACAACGCCCCGGTCAACGAGTGCCACGGCGCCGGCATCCGTGGTGAAGGGCGTAATGATTTGCCAACCGGGATTTCCATCAAATGTTGTGAGTTTTTGCAATTCACTGGCGTGATCAAACATGCCCGTGATTTTCACTTTGACGAATTCCGTGTCTTCGCCCTTGTCGCGGCGCGCCAAAACTTCGTCGAGCGAGACTGGATCAGCAGCGATGCGTTCGGCAATGCTGGCCAGAAGTTGCCGCTTTTCGGCCAGGCGAAAAAGCTGCCAGGCGCCGAGGGCACAGAGTATCGCTATTCCAAGGACAGCACATAAAATGATAGGCCAAATCCGGGGCTTCATTTTTGCAACTTGCCTTCGCGGGCTTTTGTCGTCCACTGCTGGCAGAGCAGAAATGCCTTGACCGGGCGGAGGAGAATAAGCGGCAGCAAAATGAGAATTGGTATTGCCATTGCTATGTGCACCCAGATCGGCGGTTCATAGGCGATTTCGATGCCAAGGATCGAGCCTACGCCAAACACGCAAACAAACAGCATCACAAACCAGGCTGCGCCATCACCGCTATCGGCAAAAGCAAACGAAAGACCGCAGCTTTGGCAGGATTTGGCGACTGTCAGATAGCCATCAAACAGCCTGCCCCGGCCACACCGCGGACACTTTCCCGCCAGTCCAGTCCTTGACGGAGACAGCGCGGGATAGTAGTTTTCGTCCATCTATTCAGGTGCTATCGCAACGCCCGCCGAGGCCCATACATAGATGCAGGCGAACAAGAACAGCCAGACCACGTCAACGAAATGCCAGTACCAGGCGGCGGCTTCAAAACCGAAGTGCTGCTTGGGCGTAAAGTGGCCTTTCATGGCGCGGAACAGACAGACGAGCAGGAATATGGTTCCGATCAATACATGGAACCCGTGGAAGCCGGTTGCCATGAAGAAGGTTGAACCATAGATGTTGCCTTCTCCCTCACGGCTGAATGCAAATTGCGCGTGGGCATATTCCCAGGCCTGAACGCCTGTGAACAATGCGCCGAGCAGAACTGTTGCGATGAGGCCCCACTTCAGGCCTTTGCGATCTCCATTCAGCAAAGCATGATGAGCCCAGGTGACAGTTGTGCCGGAGGTCAAGAGGATCAGCGTATTCAACAGCGGCAAATGCCAGGGATCGAAAATCTTGGTGCCAACGGGTGGCCACTCGCCGCCTGTCAACGCTACCCGCGAGGACTGTATGGCTTCATTCGAAAACAAGCTGGCATCAAAAAATGCCCAGAACCACGCCACGAAAAACATGACTTCCGAGGCAATGAACATGATCATGCCATAGCGCAAGTGAATGCTCACGACCGGCGTGTGATCGCCAGTGTGGGCCTCGTTGATGACATCGCGCCACCACATGATCATCGTGTAAAATACCAGGGCAAAACCAACCGCCATCACGGCCCAGTTTCCGCCGTGCATCCAGTTCACAGCACCGATGGCCAGAATGAAGGCGGCAGCGCCACCTATGGCTGGCCAGGGACTTGGATTTACCAAGTGATAGTCGTGGTGCTTTGCGTGGGCGTCAGCCATGTCCCCTACTCCTCAATTCGTATCTGCCGGAAAAAATGTATAAGAAAGCGTGATCTCGGAAATGGATTTGGAATCCAGGTCATCCAAAATCGCCGGATCGACAAAGAAATCCACCGGCAAGTCAGCGCTCTCGTGCGGTTTCAGGGTTTGCTTGGTGAAGCAGAAACACTGAATTTTGTTGAAGTAGGCGCCAGCTTCGGCAGGTGTCACGTTGAACACAGCGGTGCCGGTCACTTCCTTGTCGGTCAAATTTGTGGCGCTGTAATAGGCCATGTATTGCTCGCCGATCTTGACCTTCATCACCCGTTGCCTGGCGGTGAAGTTCCAGCCGAGGCTTGCTGCAGTGTTGGCATCAAATCTTATGGAGATGAATTTTTCAGTGGCTGCATCAGGTGCTGCTGTGGCGCGCTGGGTTGTGCCGTTGAAGCCTGTCTTTTGGCAGAACAATTGATAGAGCGGCACCGAGGCATAGGCCAAGCCCACCATGGCGAAGAAAACGCTTCCTGCCATGGCGGCTACGCGGAAATTCTTCTTTGAATTTGAAGCAGGCGTCATATCAACCACCAGTAATCATGGCGGAATTGGTGGCAAGCCTGGCTATTGTGGCTGCAAAAAACAGGACCATCAGGCCGCCCAAAATCAATGCCATGGCGATGGAACGCTTTCTGCGCCTTGCCATATCTTCCGGGCTGAAGGGGTCATTGTTCATATCAATGCGCCAGCCAGACGTTCAATGGGAATGAGCGCAAAAATCAGGAATAGCCACAGAATTGAAAATCCAAACAGTTTCTTGCAGGCTTTGTCGGCGCGTTCGCCGTCGCGGTGGCGATAGACTGCGATTGCATAATAGAGGAACACGGCGGACAGAATTGCCGCACCTGCGGCATAGACAAGACCCGTGACGCCCAGGAAAACCGGCAAGAACGTGATCGGCAAAAGCGCCAACGTATAAATCAGTATCTGTTTGCGGGTTTCATCGCGGCCCGCAACGTTTGGCAACATGGGAACGCCTGCTGCGGCATAGTCACCTTCGCGGAACAGGGCGAGCGCCCAGAAATGCGGCGGTGTCCACATGAAGATGATCAGAAAAAGCGAGATTGAGCCGAGATCGATTGTGCCGGTGACTGCGGCCCAGCCAATCATGGGCGGAAATGCGCCGGCCGCTCCCCCAATCACAATGTTGTGCGGTGTCCAGCGCTTCAGCCACATGGTGTAGATGGCGACATAGAAGAAGATGGTGAATGCCAGCAGGGCCCCTGCAACCCAGTTGACCAGCAGCCCGAGGACAATTACCGAACCCACCGCCAGGGTTGCTCCAAAGCCCAAGGCCTCACTGGGAAGGATAGCGCCCCGCGGCACGGGCCGCGATTTCGTGCGTTTCATCAACGCATCGATGTCGGCGTCATACCACATGTTGAGTGCGCCCGATGCGCCAGCACCTACGGCAATTGCAATCAGCGCCACAACCGCCAGCAGCGGATGCAATGTTCCGGGGGCGGCAATAATGCCAACGAAGGCCGTAAAAATAACCAGCGACATGACGCGGGGCTTCAGCAGAGCAAAATAATCACCAACGGTTCCCTGTCCGCCAAGGGACTGAGATTGGCTGGAAATGTCTAGCTGCATGTCGCTCATTGTTTTACTTGATTACCGGCAGAATATTGAACTGGTGGAAGGGTGGCGGTGACGAGAGTGTCCATTCGAGGGTCGTTGCACCTTCACCCCATGGATTGTCAGGGGCCTGCTGCTTGCGGGCGTAGGCTGAGAAGACGCCGTAGAGGAAAATCAGCACGCCAACCGCCGAAATATAGGAACCATAGGATGAAACCTGGTTCCAACCGGCGAACACTTCGGGGTAATCGATGTAGCGGCGGGGCATTCCGGCCAGCCCCAGGAAATGCTGCGGGAAGAACAGAACGTTCACGCCCACAAAGGTGACCCAGAAATGCAGCTTGCCGACGGTTTCGCTGTACATATAACCGGTGATCTTGGGGAACCAGAAATACCAGGCGCCGAAAATTGCAAACACCGCACCCAGTGACAGCACATAGTGGAAATGGGCCACCACGTAGTAGGTGTCATGCAGTGAGCGATCAACGCCGGCATTGGCCAGCACGACGCCAGTGACGCCACCCACAGTGAACAGGAAGATGAAACCAAGCGCCCAGAGCATGGGCGTTTTGAATTCAATGGAACCGCCCCACATGGTGGCAATCCAGGAGAAAATCTTGACGCCCGTTGGCACCGCAATGATCATTGTAGCGGCGAGGAAGTAAGCCTGGGTGTCGGCATCCATGCCGACTGTGTACATATGGTGCGCCCAGACCACAAAGCCAACAACGCCGATTGACACCATTGCATAGGCCATGCCGAGGTAACCGAACACGGGCTTTTTTGAAAAAGTCGAGACGATTTGTGAAATGATGCCGAAGCCAGGAAGAATGAGAATGTAAACTTCCGGGTGACCGAAGAACCAGAAGAGATGCTGGAACAGGATCGGGTCGCCACCCTTGGCTGCCACGAAGAATGACGTGCCGAAGTTACGATCGGTGAGCAGCATGGTGATGGCGCCAGCGAGCACCGGCAACGACAACAACAGCAGGAACACGGTGACAAGGATTGACCACACGAAAAGCGGCATCTTGTGCAGCGTCATGCCGGGGGCACGCATGTTGAAAATCGTGGTGATGAAGTTGATGGCGCCGAGAATGGATGAGGCGCCGGCCAAATGGATTGCCAGAATTGCGTAGTCCATCGCAGGGCCAGGCTGGCCCGTTGTGGAAAGCGGAGGATAGAGCGTCCAACCACCGCCAGCGCCGTAAGCTCCGGCGGGCCCTTCGGCAAACATGGAAATAAGCAGGAGGCCGAGTGCCGGCGGCAGCAGCCAGAAGGAAATATTGTTCATGCGCGGGACCGCCATGTCGGGCGCGCCGATCATCAAGGGCACGAACCAGTTGCCGAAGCCGCCGATCATGGCGGGCATGACCATGAAGAAGATCATCAGCAGGCCGTGGCCGGTTACAAACACGTTGTACATGTGCTTGCCAGCGTCACAGGCATCGCCGTTGGCGAGATCGCAGCCTGCACCATAAACCATGTTGGCCAGGCCATGAAAAATCTGGATGCCGGGTTCAGCCAATTCAATCCGCATCATCACGGACAGGAAGCCGCCGATCAGGCCGGATATGATGGCGAACCACAAATACATCGTTCCGATGTCCTTGTGATTGGTTGAATAAACGTAGCGTCTCCAGCCCGAGGGGAGATCATGGTGATCGTGAGCGGCGGATGCGTGTGCCATGTTAGTTAGCCTCTCAATAAACTCAGTTTTGTGCCAGCTGCGCAGTTGGCTTGATTGTGCCCAGGAACGCCTTCAGTGCAGCGTCATCTGGTGACGTTGCCAACAATGTGGCCCAGGCTTCAAACTTGTCCTGTGGCACGACCCACACTTCGATCGGCATGAATGCGTGGTCCTTGCCGCAGAGTTCGGAACATTGACCGTAAAATATACCCTCCTTGGTCGCTTTGAACCAGTCCTCATTCAAGCGGCCGGGAATGGCGTCAATCTTCATGCCGAATGAGGGAATGGTCCAGGCGTGAATGATGCCTTCGGGGTCGGACGTCACAATCACCTTCACAGTCTTGTTAACGGGAACCACGACGGGCACATCGGTTGCGAGCAGGTAGGGAACATTGTCCTTTTCAGCGTCGCCACGGGATTTCAGGAAGGACGTAAAAGTTATCTTGGCAGAGCCATCATCATTCAAGCCGAGGTCGGGGTACTCATAAGTCCAATTCCAGCTTGGATTGCCAATAATCTTCAATGTCATATCGGCTGCTGGAATATCGCGCTGCAGATACAACAGCCTGAGAGAAGGAACAGCGATCACCACCAGAATCAATATCGGGATGACTGTCCATAACACTTCGAGCAATGTGTTGTGGGTGTTTTTCGAGGGAACGGGGTTGGCCTTGGCGTTGAACCTTATGAAAATATAGACCATCAGGCCGAGCACAAAAACCGTGATGGCGGTGATGATCCACAACAGAAAATTGTGCAGCGACACAATAAATTCAGCAACAGGTGTTGCGGCATCCTGGAGGCTGATTTGCCAAGGTTCGGGGTGGCCCAATGCTGCCCAGGCAGGCGCTGATACACAAAGCACCAGAAGACCCACCATCGTTGCAATCAGCCTGTTTCCGATTTTCATCGTTCGCCCTCTCAATAGGTATTTCAGGCAGATGTGAACCACATTCGCCCTTGTATCGCAACTAAAGCGGGCGCGGCATAACGTCATTGTAATCAGGCAGTTCACAGGCTTCGAAATTCCGCCTCATTTATCCACGAAACGCAGCATAAGGCCATTTTCAAATATTCCCAATTCGTTATTGTCTTAATTGCAACCCGGCGCTAATAGCGGCGCTTCCATTCGAAAGGTGCGTTTCCAGTGAGAATCACTCGTTCTATTTGTAAATTTGCGGTTGTGGCCCTGTTATGCCTGATTTGGCCGGTTGCGGCCTTGGCGCAAGACGAGCCGGCAGCGGGCAAGAAATCATTTGGCCCACGGGTGAATCAGGTTCCTGCGGCTCCGCCTCCGGCCGACGTGGTGGCCACCCATGGCGCGTGGCAAATCCAGTGCGGGGCAGCCCAAGCTGCCGACGGAACCATCGATCCAGCTGGCAAAAAACAATGCGGCATGGTGCAGGTGACGCGCAACGAAAAGAATGAGAAAGTTGTCTTGTCGCTCATCATCGTCAAGGCCAAGCAGAATGACAAGGATGTGACCATGATGCGCGTCATGGTGCCAATTGGCGTTTACCTGCCAACAGGCGTTGCCCTGGAAATCGACGGGGAGGCTGTTGGCCGGGTGCCCTTCACGCGCTGCCGCCCGCAGATTTGCGAGGCTTTTGCTGAAGCATCGCCTCCCACCTTGGAAAAGTTGAAACTGGGCGGTGTGGCCAACTTCATTATTTATGAGGCGCCGGGACTTGGCATGCCAATGAAGATTTCGCTGGAAGGATTTTCGGCAGGCCTTACCCAACTCAACGATTTATAATTATTGGGCCGGGGCTAGCAACCCGGGGGATTGCCGCTTATCTTGAGGGCTGAACATCGGCATCAAGGAAAATTCCATTGGCACTTTCTCTTTTCGATCATTCAGACACGACCCAGGCACAAGCCAGCGCTCTGGTAGCCGAAACATTGCAGGGCGCTGATGATGGTGAGCTGTTTGTCGAGAAGCGGGAAACGCAAGGGTTTTCGTTTGATGACGGCAAATTGAAATCTGCCAGTTTTGATGAAACGCAGGGGTTTGGGCTCCGTTCAGTTTCTGGCGAAACAGCGGCCTATGCGCACTCCACTGAAATATCCAAAGCGGCCCTTCTGCGGGCATCTGAACTCTGCAAGACCATGACCAAAACGGGCGTTGGGCAAATTGCGGCCGCGCCGGAACGCACCAATCAAAAATTGTATTCCGCACACAATCCGGTTGAGGCCATTGGCTTTGCGGAAAAAGTCAGCCTGCTTAAGAAGGTCGATGCTTTTGCCCGCGGGTTGGGGCCGGAAGTCGTTCAAGTCTCCGTTTCACTGAATAGCGATTGGCAGTCGGTCGAAATAATTCGGGGCGACGGGCAGATCTACCGCGATGTTCGCCCCTTGGTGCGATTTGGCGTATCCATCGTGGCAGCGCGGGGTGGCGTTCAGGGCCAAGGCAGCCACGGGCTGGGCGGGCGCGGCGATCCCTCGACATATCTCACCGATGAGCTGTGGCAGGGAGCTGCTCGCGAGGCCTATCGGCAGAGCCTGGTTTCGCTTGATGCCAAGCCAGCGCCTGCTGGCGAAGTGGATGTCATGCTGGGTCCGGGATGGCCTGGAATTTTGCTGCACGAGGCAATCGGCCACGGGCTTGAAGGTGATTTCAACCGCAAGGGAACTTCAGCTTTTGCAGGGCTCATGGGCCAGAGGATTGCGGCACCGGGAATTACGGTGGTTGATGATGGGACCCTGCCCGACCGTCGGGGTTCCATATCCATTGATGATGAGGGTACTCCTTCCAATTGCACAACCCTGATTGAAGATGGGGTATTGGTTGGTTTCATGCAGGACCGTCTCAATGCGCGCCTGATGGGCGTCAAGCCAACTGGCAATGGCAGGCGGCAGTCCTATGCCCATGCGCCAATGCCACGCATGACAAATACTTACATGCTTGCGGGGGACCGACATCCCGATGAGATTCTTGGCTCCATCAAGAAGGGCCTGTTTGCCAAGTCCTTTGGCGGTGGCCAGGTTGATATCACGTCGGGTAAATTTGTGTTCTCCTGCACCGAGGCTTACCTGATTGAGGACGGCAAGATCACGGCGCCCGTCAAAGGTGCGACGATCATCGGCTCGGGTGCTGATGCACTGACCCGCATTTCCATGGTGGGCAATGACATGGAGCTTGATCCGGGAATTGGAACTTGCGGCAAACAGGGCCAGGGCGTTCCGGTGGGTGTCGGGCAGCCAAGTCTCAGGATTGACCGGATTACCGTGGGTGGGACCGCCGCGTAAGTCTCGAATGCCCTATTACAACTTCCGCAAGAAAACACTCCGCACGGCGTGATCCGTGCCCTTGCGCAGCACCAGATCGGCGCGTGGTCTCGTCGGCAGAACGTTCTCGCGCAAGTTTACCAGATTGATGGTTTCCCAAATTCGTGTTGCGGTTTCACGGGCCTCGGCATCGGAATAGGATGCATAGCGGTGGAAGTATGACTTGGGATTTTTGAACGCGCCGTCGCGGAGCGAGATGAAGCGGTCCACATACCAGTCGCTGAGATCGGAAATTTCCGCATCAATGTAAATCGAGAAATCAAAAAAGTCTGAGACGTTGGGAATGCCGCGGCCGTCCTTGGGCGGGCGACCCGTCTGCAGAACATTAATGCCCTCGACGATCAGAATATCGGGCTGATCGATTGTCACAAACTCACCGGGCAAAATGTCGTAGGACAGATGGGAATAGACCGGCGCCTTCACATTGGGCGTGCCGGCCTTGATGTCGGACATGAAGCGCAGGATTGAAGGCAAATCGAAGCTCTCGGGGAAACCCTTTCGCGCCATCAGGCCATCGTGCTCCAGCACGGCATTGGACAGCAGGAAACCATCGGTTGTCACAAGGTCAACCTTCGGGTGGTTGGGCCAGCGCGACAGCAATCTGCGCAAGATGCGGGCCGTTGTGCTCTTGCCCACCGCCACACTGCCTGCAATGCCAATCACATAAGGCACTTTGCGATCCTCGATGTGGAGGAAACTGTTGGTGGCGCGGAAGAGCTTCTGGGTGGCGGCGACATAGAGATTCAAAAGTCGTGACAGCGGCAGATAGATCATCTCCACTTCCTGGAGATCGATCAGGTCATTGAGGCCGCGAAGCTCATCGAGATCCGTCTGGGTCAAGGTCATGGCCGTATCGGCGCGCAGCTTGGACCATTCATCCCGGTCAAAGCGACGGAACGGCGAAACTTCCCTGGCTAGCATTTCCATTACGTGGTCTTCCCGCGTGAGGCTTTTTCGGCAATGCCGCTGACGCCCTCCCGGGCTTTCAACTCATCCATCACGGCGCTGAGGGGAACGTTGGCTGCTTCCAGCAGAACCAGCAAATGATAGAAAACGTCGGCGGCTTCGGCTGTGACATGGTTTTTGTTTTGCGACACCGAGGCCAAAGCCAGTTCCACCGCTTCTTCGCCGAATTTCTTGGCGCATTTCTCCAGGCCTTGCGACAGCAGTTTTGCGGTGTAGGACATTTCCGATTTTTCGGCACGGCGCCTGGCGATGGCGTCTGCCAGATTGGCCAAGGTTTCCAATTTGTGCGGCATGGGGTTCCCCTAATTCAACCGCATGGGAATGCCATGCTTTGCCATGTGAGTTTTTGCTTCGGCAATCGTGTAGGAGCCGAAGTGAAAGATCGAGGCGGCAAGAACCGCTGTTGCATGGCCATCGCGAATGCCTTCAACGAGATGGTCGAGATTTCCAACACCACCCGATGCAATCACTGGAACTGAAACGGCATCTGCAATGGCTCTAGTGAGCGGGATGTTGAAGCCTTTGCCGGTGCCGTCGCGGTCCATGGATGTCAGCAGAATTTCGCCAGCGCCCAGGCTTACGACTTCCCTGGCAAAGCCTACGGCTTCGATGCCGGTTGGATTTCTGCCGCCGTGGGTGAATATTTCAAAGCGGCCTTGCGCCGTCTCTTTGGCGTCGATGGCTACAACTATGCATTGGCTGCCAAACTTGTGGGCCGCTTCGCTGACGAATTGACGATTGCCGACGGCTGCCGAATTGATCGATACCTTGTCGGCCCCGGCCAGCAGAAGCTGGCGGATATCGTCAAGAGTTCTGACACCGCCGCCCACTGTCAACGGCATGAAGCATTCGGCGGCGGTTCTTCTGACAACATCCAGCATGGTGCCGCGATTTTCATGGGTGGCTGTGATATCGAGAAAACACAGTTCGTCAGCGCCCGCCGCATCATAGGCTTTGGCAGCCTCAACGGGGTCGCCGGCATCGCGGAGGTCAACGAAGTTCACGCCCTTCACCACGCGGCCAGCTTTCACATCGAGGCAGGGAATGATGCGGGCTTTCAACATCAAGCCGCCTCGCGAATGAGTTTGAGTGCGGCCGCTGGATCAAGCCTGCCATCGTAAATTGCGCGCCCTGAAATCACTCCTTCAAGAATGGCGCAATCGGGTTGAAGGAGGCGTTCTATGTCGGCGATGGAAGCAAGACCGCCTGATGCAATCACCGGAATGTTCACGGCAGTGGCAAGCTCCAGTGTTTTCTCGAAATTGATGCCTTTAAGAATGCCATCACGGTCAATGTCGGTGAAGATGATGGCGGAGACGCCTACATCTTCGAAGCGTTTTCCGAGATCGATTGCGGTGAGCGTTGAACTTTCACCCCACCCTTCAACGGCCACGAGGCCAGATTTCGCATCGATGCCGACAACTATCTGGCCTGGAAACTCCTTGCATGCATCGCGCACAATTTCGGGTTGGCGGAGTGCGACAGTGCCAAGGATCACGCGTCTTATGCCGCGCGTCAGCCAATGCTCGATGGTTGCCAGATTGCGGATGCCGCCGCCGAGCTGGGCTGGAATTTTGATGGCCGCCAGAATGGCCTCAACCGCTTTGCCATTTACGGGGCGGCCTTCAAAGGCTCCGTTGAGGTCAACCAGGTGCAGCCATTCAAATCCCTGGCGTTCAAATATCCTGGCCTGCGCTGCCGGGTCATCATTGAACACGGTTGCCTCGGCCATGTCGCCCAGTTTCAGCCGCACGCATTGGCCGTCTTTCAGATCGATTGCGGGAAACAGGATCATGGTTTCCACGCCAAAAAATTTGCAATGAAAGCAAGACCCAAGGCTTGGCTTTTCTCCGGATGAAATTGCGTGCCTACTATATTGTCATAGCCCACAATTGCCGTTATCGGGCCAGCGTAATCAGTGGTGGCCAGAACATCGCTCGCGAGCGTTGCCTCAAGCTGGTAGGAGTGAACGAAATAGGCGTGAAGCCCCTGCTCGCCCAATTCAATGCCATTCAGAAGCCGGTGGTTGCCATGGGGTGAAAGCGTGTTCCAGCCCATGTGTGGAATTTTCAAATTGCTGTCGGCAGGCTTTATGGGTTTCACATCACCGGCAATCCAGCCCAACCCCGGCGTTATCTCGTGTTCGAGACCGCGCGTTGCCATCAACTGCATGCCAACACAAATTCCGAGGAAAGGCTTGCCGCGCACGATCACCTGTTCCTGCAAAGCTTCGCGCATGCCGCGCACGGCCAAAAGACCTTCGTAACAATCCTTGAACGCCCCCACACCCGGCAGAACAATGCGCTCGGCTTTACGGAGTTTTTCTGGATCAGAGGTGATTTCCACCTGTCCGGCTTTTCCCGCTGCGCGCTCGAAGGCTTTGAGGGCAGAATGCAGATTGCCCGAGCCATAATCAATAATCACTGCTTTCATGGGCTCAGTTTCCAGCGCCGAAAAGGCCCAGCGGCTCGTGGGAGGCCATGCTGAATTTGGGCACCGGCGGTTGATCCCCGGCCGCGAACTCAAACCCGGAAAAAAACCGCAACTCGGCTTCCTCCAAGCTGCGGCCAACTGCCATGCCGATTTCTGAAAACCCGCGCCGCGAGAGCGACCAGCTCAGAAGATCGTTCGCGTGGATGCCCAGCAGGAAACTTACGGCAATTGAAAACATCACCTGTAGATGCAACGGCAGGACATATGACAGCAGCAATGCCGAAATCAAAACTGCGGAAACGATCCACATGCGGTGGCGCAAGGTCCAAAACCCG
>JANNXN010000147.1:0-4180 GCA_031409595.1 Rhodobiaceae bacterium | reverse complement strand
TTGGCATTCATCGAGTGCGCCCGCTCTCCATTGACCGAGATGGTCCACGGGAACAACGCGGTTTCCGGGCAGTCGGGAGTGCACTGGCCGTTGGAGCCCCGTGAGTCACCGAAGTTGGTGCTGCCGAATTCGACGACGCGTGTGCGCACCGGGGCGACGATCGGGATCTGCGCGGTGAGCACGCTGAGAACCTGGCTCTTGTCATTGGTCCCGCAGGCGTTCGCAATGTCATGCGTGTGTTTCGGGTTGTCGACGCTTTGCACCGAGCTGACGACGCGGAACTCCATGATATCGCCCAGCACGGGGTCGTCATCCTTGCAGCGCTTCAAGGCTTCGGCGTAGGACAGCACTTCCTTGGGTCCGCGCCCGTCGTCGCGCATGCGCAGCAGATTGGCCATTTTGATTTTGGTGCCAGGGGCAATGCCGGCGAAGTCGACGACGATGTCGTAACGTTCCGCGATGCCCTGCACGTCGAGCGCGGTCAGCAGGACGGGGTTGACCAGCAGGTTGCCATCGTTGGCGATCTGCTTGAACGGCACCGCCGTGCCGTTGGACCTGAACAGCGCCAGCTTCCAGAAGCGCGACATGGAGGCGGGAAGGATGCGGAAGCGGTACTTGCGCGGCAGCACCTCGAAGTATGGCGCATAGGCGTAGTTGACCAGCGGCATGTCGCCGAGGAAGCCGTCGGAATTGAAGATGTCGAAAAAATACTGTCCATCCTGATCGCAAGCGCCATCGGAGATCATCAGGTTGACGTCGAAGTCAACATTGCCCCAAGGCAACTGATTGCCGCTCGGCAGGCGTAGATTGACATTGGTGCCCGTATTGGGCAATTCGCTGCCGCGGTCCGGCCCGCTGTAATAGTTGACCATGCCCGCCATGCCCTTGTAGACATTCTCGGCGGTGAAGAAGAAGCGGTGGTCGTGGAACCACATGGTGCCCTGCAGCTCGCGGAAGTCGCCGGCCACATTGACCACGTCGCCATTGTCGAGAGGTCCCGAAGCCCGGCGGTCGGTTGCCTGGGTGTTGATCTTGTCGCGGCGCGCCAGCGTCGTGCTCCAGCGGTAGTCGTAGAACGTGCCGGGGAAGTGGTGGACATTGGCGGCGCCATCGCTTTCGGCGCCATTGTGTGCATTGTGAAAATGCATCTGCACTTCGTTGCGACCGAAACCGCCGTTTTTCTCGCGTTCCTTCGGCAGGTTGTTGTAGATGCGCGTCAACATCGGTTCGCCGTAACGGGCCTTGATCAGCGGCGGCGGCAAATTGCCTGACACGTTGTGGCCGGGGCCGAAGGTCCAGACCTTGTCCGCCTGCTGATGGGCCATGGAGTCGTGGAAATAGGTGTTGGCCTTGCATTCGCTGATTGAAAACACATAGCCGACCTTTGGGAAGAATTCGTCCCAGCGCTGGTGCGCGAAGGTCTCGCCCGGCGGACGGCCCTCAATCGGGCCCCGGTGTGTCAGGGGGTTGGTCACATCCGGTGTTGCCTCCGGGCTCACGAAATCACTATGCCAGGACAGCCGCCTGGCGTCCCGCTGGCGCAGATCGCTGGGATAAACGGCATTGCCCGTTGCCGGGTCGCGCGTGAGAGGGATGGGCTTCTGCACCTCGAGCCGAGGCAAATGCTGGGAAAACCTTGTGGCGCCGTATAGAGGGCTGCGCGGCGTGCCGGTTGGCACCAGTGCATAGGCACTGCGCGCAAATGGGTTCAGGCCATTCTTGAGGGCAAGCGCACCTGAGGCGGTGAATATGCCCCACTTGATCAAATCACGCCGGGTGATCTCGCCCAGCGATCGCGCCTTCACGATCTCGGCGCGATTGTCGCGGGCTTTCTGTGCTTCTCTTTGACGTATCCTGCTGGCGTTTGGGGAGATGTACATTATAGCCCTCCCTGCCTGATGTGATTGCCGACAGCCGCTGGCTGCAGCGTGAACGCGTAACCAATAAGCTTTGCCATGATGTTTGCCCTTTGCATAAAAAGGAGATGGTGATCCAAGCTCCCAAACAAGAAATCAAAGCGCACAATTGCCCCTGCGCTGCCGACCTGTTTCATTCCGCATCGAGATATTTATTAAAACTCAGAAAGCCGTCCAAGCTCACTTTGTCAGTGGTTCATTCACTGTCAGAATTACATTATTCCTGCTGCGATCTGTTGTCTACGTGACCTAGGTGCCTGAACGGCCAACGACATAGGACCAACGTAATCCCAACTACGTTTGCTGCCTACCTGACCTTGGTACCCGACCAAACAGCGATGTTGGACTTACGTCGGAAATTCATCTGCAGAATGCAAATTAATTTAACAATATCTCTCAAATTATGCCCAAATATCGCGAATAATCTTGACTTTTTTGGGCTGAAAGATTTATCATAAAATTTAGAAATTTTCTTCCGCCGTGAAGGCAATGGAGGCAAATTTGAAAGTTTAGGGCATTTTTTTCTTAGGGCAAATCCACTTCAATATCTAACCAGGTCCGTTGCGTTGCATTTCATCCGCACCCGGGTTTCAACTGAAACCCGGCGCGCGAATGAAGTTGGTAAAGCTTGTGTATGGATGGTCGAACAATCGCTGCTGTGACACGACAGCCCCAGCAGCAACCGACGCTCGGCCGGCGTCGCGGAATCGGCAGACCGCCATACGACTTGCTCAGGATTTTATGAGTGGTTCAGTAAGCGTGTTGAGGATTAGTGAGTATGGGCAACAAGACAATTAGAATTGCTTTCATCGACGACCATCCAGCGATACTTGAGGGGCTGACAAGTCTGTTTTCATCCAATTCCGACTACGATATCGTGGCAACTGGCCATTCCGCCTGCAATGCGCGGGAAATCGCTGTAACCCACAAGCCCGATATTCTATTCATGGATCTCAGCATGCCGGGAAATGTTTTTTCGGTCATTGAGGATATCTCCCGAAATCTGCAAGACACCAAGGTTGTGATCTGCACCGCTTTCTGCGGCGTGGATTGCATCATGCGAGCCTTTGATTCCGGCGCCAGCGGATTTGTGTCAAAGACCTCCACTACCAGTGAGTTCCACACCGCGGCAAATTCCGTGCAGCGCGGAGACCTGTTTATCAGTGGCGAATTTGCAAGCCAGGTCATTCGCGGCCTGCGCAACCGCAAGCAAGCGGATGCCGTCGATCATTTTGCCAAGCTGAATGTGCGCGAAAAGCAGATCATAAACCTCCTCGAAGACGCCCACACCAACCGCGAAATCGCTTCAACCCTTTCCATCAGTGAAAAAACCGTCAAACGCTACATGACAAGCCTGATGCAGAAACTCGATGTAAAAAACCGGGTGGAAGTCGTGGTCAAACACAGCGCCGCAAGAGCCCTGTCGTAAGCAGCGAATGATGTGACCTTCGTCCAACAGACGTGGACTGGATGGCCCTGAGAACGCGTAATGATCTGTATACAGATTATTACTCCGCTCAGTCATGGTTCGAACCCAAGCGTTTGTCCCCTTTGGTACCATCCATGCTGGGCCATCAATCCCCACAAATCGTTCGACCTTCGCACCTTATGCAGACTTGCCGCTGCGGATAATAGGTTAGCGTTGAGTTAAATGTCTTTCGGGCCGCAAGGCGTGGAAGCAGGCGACGTCACAAACATTTCTCAGGCAGTGGGCAAACATCTGCCGGAGTACGTGGGCAAACGTAACATAGAGGGCATTCAATCATGGCTAGCAATTTCATCATTAATTTGGGCGATCTCCAACATATTCTTGACCAAATAATTATCGCTGAACGCCACGCCGCTGGCGAAAACCTTGTTGATATTATCGGCGCGGATGCAGCACTTCTGCCTTTGGGCTTGCGCACCGTCGACGGAAGTTTCAACAACCTGCTTCCCGGCCAAAGCCAGGTGGGCGCTGCTGATGAGCTGTTCCCGCGGTTGCTGACTCCTGAATATCGCAATGAGATGGACGGCGACACAATGCCATTGGGCCCTCCAGGATCTGGTGCCCCGACAATAACCAATACCAATTACGACCCCACGATACCTGGTTCTCACAGCGTGGCCGATGCTGATCCACGCCTCATTTCCAATCTGGTCGTTGACCAGACTGCCGGAAATCCCGCTGCAGTCCGAGCAGCCTTGACCAGAGCCGGCATCACCGGCGCTGACTTTGCCGCCGCCGTCGCCGCTATTACGGCCGCGTATAATCTGACGGTCAC
>JANNXN010000146.1:0-26108 GCA_031409595.1 Rhodobiaceae bacterium | reverse complement strand
CTGGTCGCGGCCTTCGCGATGGCGTGGCTCTTCAAGAAAACGCTCCTCCGCGGCGAAACGCCGATGCTGCTGCTCGAGATGCCGCCGTATCGCGTGCCGGCGTGGAAGACGATCGTCATTCGCATGTGGGAACGCGCGGGCCTCTTCCTGCGCCGTGCGGGCACGGTCATCCTGGCGCTCTCCATCGTGCTCTGGGCGCTCGCCACTTATCCAAAGCCCGCCGATCCCAAAGCCACCGCCGCGGAAGCCATCGCCCACAGCATCGCCGGTCGGATGGGCCACGCGATCGAGCCGCTCATCTCGCCGCTCGGCTACGATTGGAAGATCGGCATCGGCCTGATCGGCAGCTTCGCCGCGCGTGAGGTTTTCGTCAGCACGATGTCGATCGTCTATGACGTGGAAAGCGGCGACGACGAAAACACCGAGCCGCTGCGCGACACCATGCGCGGCGAGAAACACGCCGACGGCACGCCCGTCTTCACGCCGCTCGTTTGCATCGGCCTCATGGCGTTCTACGTTCTCGCCATGCAATGCATCAGCACCGTGGCCATCGTCCGCCGCGAAACCAACTCGTGGCGCTGGCCGCTTTTCCAGATCGCCTACATGACCAGTCTCGCGTGGATCGCCGCGTTCATCGTTTTCCAGGGAGGGCGCCTGCTCGGCTTCCAATGAGCCCGCTGCTCGATCAACTGCTCGTCGGCTTGATCATCGCGAGCGCGATCGGCTGGTTCGTCTGGCGCTCGCTCCGGAAGCGGGCCGGCGGCAAAGGCTGCGGAAGCGACTGCGGCTGCGCGCCAAAGAAGCGCTGAGAGCCCGGGACTCGCGCAACGCGCTGGCGCGCTGGCGCGGCGGCTCTGCCGTCGTGCCCACCCTCTCCGCGGCTCCGCCGCCCCCCGGTGCGGCGGAGCCGCAGAGAGGGTCCGCACGGAGGCAGAGCCTCCGCGCGAGCGCACGTGGAGATGGGCGACGTCGGCTCAGCTCAGCCGCACGTACGGCATCAGCCCATGCACGCCGCCTTCGCGGCCGAAGCCGCTTTCCTTGTAGCCGCCGAAGCCCGAGGCCGCGTCGAACAGGTTGGTGGAATTTATCCAAACAATGCCGGCCTTCATGCGGGCGGCGGACTCAAGCGCCAGGTTAATGTTTTCAGACCAGATGGTGGCCGCCAATCCATAGCGCGTATGGTTGGCGAGCTGTATAGCTTCATCGGGGGTGCGGAATGTCATGGCGACAGCGATGGGACCGAAGATTTCCTCCTGCACAACCGTTGATGCGGGTTCAACATCGACAAACAGCGATGGTGCGAAATAGTTCCCCTTGGCTGGCAATTCGCAAACGGATTGCAGCAATGTGCCGCCCTCCTCCTCGCCCTGTTTGACCAGCCCGCGGATGCGCTGAAGTTGAATAAGATCGACGACGGGCCCCATGTCCACAGACTTATCGAGGGGTGAACCCACGCGCAATGTATCCATACGGCGCTTGAGCTTGGCGATGAAGCGAGGAGCAACGCCTTCCTGAATGAGCAGACGTGAACCCGCACAGCAGACTTGCCCTTGGTTAAACCAGATGGCATCGACCACGCCCTCAACGGCTGCATCCAGGTCGGCATCTTCATAAACAATGAAAGGCGATTTTCCGCCCAGTTCGAGCGAGAGTTTCGTGGCCGTGCCCGCTGTTGCCTTTCGGATGATGCGGCCCACCTCGGTCGAGCCGGTGAAGGCAATCTTGTCCACGTCCTTGTGGGCCACCAGATGAGCACCCGTTTCGCCATCGCCGCAGACGATGTTAACAACGCCTTGGGGCAGACCAGCTTCGCGGCAGATTTCAGCGAAAGCCAAGGCGGTGAGTGGCGTGAATTCCGCTGGCTTCAAAACGACGGTGTTGCCTGCTGCCAATGCGGGCGCAATTTTCCAGGCCAGCATGAGCAGCGGAAAATTCCACGGAATAATCTGGCCGCAAACGCCCAGCGGTCCATAGCCCTTGAATTCCGATGCCAGCAATTCGGCCCAGCCCGCATGGTGATAGAAGTGGCGGGCAACAAGTGGAATATCGATGTCGCGGCTTTCACGGACGGCCTTGCCGTTATCCATGCTTTCCAGAACCGAGAGAAAGCGTTCGCGCTTCTGGATCAATCTTGCGATCGCGTAGAGATGACGGGCGCGGTCATGGCCGGATAAATTCGACCAGCTGCGGAAAGCTTTGCGTGCGGATTTCACCGCGGCGTCAATGTCTTCCGCGGTGCCCTGGGCGATGCGGGCAAGTACTTCATCGGTTGCCGGGTTCACCGCACTAAAAAACTGTTTGCCCGACGAGATCACAAAATCTCCGCCAATGAAATGGCCAAAGCCTTGCTTGTGCTTATCGAGCCAGGCCAAGACCTGGGTGTTGGATTCAGGCGCTGGGCCGTAGTCCATGGTTTTGAGGACTTCTGTTACTTTGGGCATGGATGTGACCTCAGGCAAGTGCGTGGTGGGACAGGGCGGAATAACGGCCAGTGACGAAATGTTCGAGCTGGCGTTCGATGTCAGCGAGCATGGAGCTGGCCCCGATGCGGAAAAGTTCCGGCTCCAGCCATTCGTTGCCCAGTTCTTCCTTCATCAGAATGAGCCAGGCCAGCGCATCCTTGGCGGTGCGAAGGCCCCCTGCCGGTTTGAAGCCGATTTTTTCGCCGGTGAATTCACCATAATCGCGGAGCGCGCGCACCATGGTGAGGCTCACGGGAAGTGTTGCGTTTACGTCTTCCTTGCCGGTTGAGGTTTTGATGAAATCAGCTCCTGCCATCATCGCCACCATGCTGGCCTTGTAAACATTGCGGAGGGTTTTCAAATCGCCGGTTGCGAGAATGGCTTTCAAATGGGCTTGCCCACAGGCTTCGCGCATGGCGCTCACCTCATCGTAGAGGGCGGTCCAATCCTGCGTCAGTACTTGGGCGCGGTGGATGACGATATCAATTTCATGCGCTCCCTGATCCACCGCATAATGGATCTCAGCCAGGCGCTGGGGCAAAGGTGTTTGGCCCGCGGGAAAACCTGTCGCCACGGAAGCCACCGGAATGCCCGAACCGGTCAGGGCCTTTACGGCAGCCGCCACCAGCATGGGATAGACGCAAACAGCGCCGACCTTTGGCGGGCTATCTGCCAGGCCCAGCGCTGCAACAAGATCGCTTCGCAAGGGCCTTCTGGCTTTCGCGCAAAGGCGATGCACGCGTTGATCCGTGTCGTCTCCGGCCAAGGTTGTGAGATCAATGCATTGAATGGTTTTCACCAACCAGGCCGCCTGATATTCTTTCTTGACCGTCCGCCTGGTCGTCATGGTCGCCGCGCGGCGCTCACTGGCGGAGAGATTGACCTGTATGTTTTCGAACCACTCGGGGTGGAGTGGTGTGCCCTTGTTCCGGGGTGGGTGGAGGTTGGTTATTGAGGCTTTGTCCATGGTGGTTGCATTTATAGAACTTTATGCAGACAGGGCAAAGCATAACGGGAGTTGCAACTGAAATTCTGATCTGCTTGAGTGCCAATTCAAAACGGGGAAGCGCGGATGACAGTTATCAATTGCGATATGGGCGAGGCCTTTGGGCTTTACAAAATGGGGGATGATGCGGGGTTGATGCCGCTCATTTCGGTGGCCAATGTGGCTTGCGGGTTTCATGCCTCGGATTTCAACCATATGCGAGCGACTGTCAGATTGGCCAAGGCGCATGACGTGAAAGTTGGGGCGCATCCATCACTGCCGGATCTCCAGGGTTTTGGCCGCCGCGAGATGAAAATCAGCCGGGAGGAATTGGCCAATTGCATTATCTACCAGGTGGGGGCGCTCAAGGGTTTTTTGGAAGCTGAGGGCATGAGCCTCAATCACATCAAGCCCCATGGTTCGCTTTATGGCATGGCAGCACGGATCGAAGACATGGCCCATGCGGTTTGTGATGCGGCTGATGTTTTCAAGGTTCCTCTGATGGGGATGGTGAATACGTTCCACGAGAAGGTTTACCCAGCACGCGGCCATAAGTTTATCGCCGAGTTCTATACAGACTTGGATTATAACGACGATGGCGGATTAATCATCACGCGCGAGCACGACGCCAAGGACCCGGCGGAGGCGGCGGCGCGGTCGGTGCGCGCTATCAAGGAGGGCAAGACACGCTCGGTGGGCGGCAAGGACATTGTGGTGCGGGCTGATGCCATATGTGTACATTCCGATACGCCAAATGCCGTTGCCATTGCGACCGCCGTGCGCGATGCTGTGAAACCGTGGCTGAACGCCGCTTGATTCTGGGGGACTCCAATGGCTCATCAATTGCTATCGCCACTGCCTGGCACTTTCTATCGCAAGCCTGCACCTGACAAGCCTTCCTTCAAAAATGAAGGCGATATGGTTGCCATTGGCGACGTGATCGGCCTCATCGAAGTGATGAAATCCTTCAACGAAGTGAAGGCGGACAAGGCCGGAAAGATTGTGAAGTTCCTGACCGACGACGAAGAGCCTGTGATGGCCGGGCAGCCGCTCGCGGATATCGCGTGATCAAAAAACTGCTGATTGCAAACCGGGGCGAAATTGCCGTCAGGATCAACCGCGCGGCAAAGGAACTCGGCATCGGCACTGTGCAAGTTCACAGTGCGGCCGATACGGAATCATTGGCTGTCAGGATGGCGGATGAGGCTGTCAATATCGGCCCGCCGCACGCAGCAAAATCCTACTTGAATATCGCAGCTATTCTCGGCGCTGCCAAGCAGACGGGAGCGGACGCGGTTCATCCGGGGTATGGGTTTTTGGCGGAGAATGCCAATTTTGCCGATGCGGTGGAAGCAGCGGGGCTGATTTTTGTGGGGCCCAAGGGCAACGCCATCCGCACCATGGGTGACAAGGTTGAGGCCAGGATTGCGGCTGAACGGGCGGGAGTTCCCGTTGTGCCCGGTTCGGGCGGGCGTATTGATGACCCGGAAGAAGCCAAGAAAATAGCGGCGCGGATTGGCTTTCCCGTGATGATCAAGGCAGCGGCGGGCGGCGGCGGGAGGGGCATTCGCATTGCGGAAAACATGGCCGAATTTGAAACGCTGATGCCGCAGGCAAGTGCTGAGGCCAAAGCAGCCTTTGGCGATGGCGGGCTTTACATTGAAAAAGTAATCAACCGGGCGCGCCACATTGAAGTGCAAGTGCTGGGTGATGGCAAACAGGCCATTCATTGTTTTGAGCGGGAGTGTTCATTGCAACGCCGCCGCCAGAAGGTTTGGGAAGAGGCACCTTCACCGGTCCTGCCCCAGGCTATCCGCGAAAAACTTTGCGCTTCGGCCGTGGCTTTGACGGAGGCTGTCAATTATCGCGGTGCTGGCACGATTGAATATCTCTACGACGATGTCAGTCGAGAATTTTATTTCATTGAAATGAACACCCGCATTCAGGTTGAACATCCGGTGACCGAGATGGTGACGGGCATTGATCTGGTGCGCGAAATGATCCGGATTGCGGGCGGCGAGCCCCTGCGCTTCAAGCAGAACGACATCAAGCTTACCGGCCACGCGATTGAAGTTCGCATCAACGCGGAAGATCCGGCCAAAAATTTCATGCCATCACCTGGAACGATCAGCGCATTGACGGTTCCCGGCGGGCCCGGCACCAGGTTCGATACGATGCTTTATCAGGGCTATCAGGTGCCGCCATTTTATGACTCGCTTCTGGGCAAGCTCATTGTGTGGGATGAAAACCGCGAGGCGGCGATCACCCGCATGAGCCGGGCGCTGGGCGAGCTTTCAATCGAAGGACTTAAAACCACAAAGCCCTTGCACCAATTGCTTTGCAATGCTGAAAATGTTCGTCAAGGCGAATTCCATACGCGCTGGCTCGAGCCGTGGCTTGAAGCCAACGCACACAGGCTGGAGGGGAACCCAACATGAAGACACGTTATTCCTATGGTGGCGATGAACACATCTTCGTCGAGTGCGAAGAGGAAATGTCATTGGAGGCGTTCTTCAAATCGCTGTCGATTACCAACGCCGTGAAGAAGGCCAAGATCAAGGGGGTGACTGAGATCTGCCCGGCCAACGCTTCCTTCCAGATCAAGTTTGACCCTGATGTGATCAAGCCTGCTGACATGCTGAAGGAACTCAAGGCTTTGGAGAAGGTTGCAGCCAAGACCAAATCAACGCTCAAAACGCGGATCATCGAAATTCCGGTTTTGTATAATGATCCGTGGACGCATGAAACACTGATGCGGTTTCGCGAGCGGCATCAGGACCCGACTTCAACTGACATTGAATATACAGCGCGCATCAACAATCTTGATGGCGTTGATGGATTTATAAAGGCGCATTCGGGAGCTCCGTGGTTTGTGTCCATGGTGGGTTTTGTGGCGGGTCTGCCATTTCTGTATCAAATGGTGGAACGGCAGCGGCAAATTCAATCGCCCAAATATTTGCGTCCGCGCACGGATACACCGAAGCTGACGGTGGGCCATGGCGGATGCTTTGGCTGCATCTATTCGGTGCGGGGCGCTGGCGGCTATCAGATGTTCGGCATTACGCCGATGCCGATTTATGACCCCAACCAGAAAATAAAATACTTGCGCGATTTCATGTGCCTGTTCAAGCCGGGGGACATTGTGAAATGGAAGCCCATTGACCGGGCGGAATATGATGAAACGGTTGCGGCTGTTGAAAAAGGCAAATTCAACCCGCGCATCAAGGATGTGAGTTTCTCGCTTGCGGATTACCAAAAAGATATTGATGGCACCAACGCAAAGTTGATGGGGGCGCTCTATGGCCGTTAAAGTTCTGAAACCCGGCCTTTCCACCACTGTGCAGGACTTGGGCCGTCCTGGTTATTACAATATCGGCATTCCGATTTCGGGCGGCATGGACCGCTTCGCACTTGAATGCGCCAACATGCTGGTTGGCAACAAGCCGGGCCTTGCAGTTTTGGAAGCCGTGTTCATGGGGCCGGAATTGCAATTTAGTGAAGATGTGACTGTAGCTGTGACTGGGGCAGAGCTGCCGCCCAAAGTGAATGGCGAAGCGCGCCAGACATGGACTTCCTTCAAAGTCAAAAAGGGGCAGACACTCAGTTTCGATTATCTCAAGAAAGGCGCGCGCGCCTACATCGCCATCTCTGGCGGGATTGATGTTCCCGTGGTTCTGGGTTCGCGTTCAACTTATACGCTGGGGGCACTTGGCGGACACGAGGGCCGCAAGCTGGCGGAAGGCGACGAGCTGAAAATCGGCAAAGGCCGCGGCGCCAGGGAAGGCCGGGCTGTTGCGGAAAAATTGCACCGGATGCCAGGAACGCCGGCGGAACTTCGCATGATACCCGGGCTATACTGGCACCGGATTACGGCGGAAGCGGGCAAGCATTTCCTCGAGGACACCTGGAAAGTTGCCCCTGAGGCAGACCGCATTGGATATCGCTTCAAGGGTGGCAGGCCTTTGGAATTTGTGCCGCGTGAGCCGCCCTTTGGTGCGGGCTCTGATCCCTCCAACATTGTGGACGCTTGCTACCCCTACGGCTCCATTCAAATTCCCAGTGGCACGGAACCTATTGTTCTGCACCGCGATGCGGTTTCGGGCGGCGGCTACTTCATGGTGGGGGCGGTGATCTCGGCCGACATGGATCTGATCGGCCAGCTGCAGCCGCACACACCGTCGCGCTTTGTGGAAGTCACCATGGCACAAGCGCTGAAGGCGCGGAAAGACCGGGCGAAAATGCTGGAGAAAATCAAAAACGACCTTTCGTAGGATTTTGTTCTTTATATTGGGATTTTTATTCTATATTCGTTCCATGATGAATCGAATAAAAGTATTCCTGATCCTACTGCTGGCAACCTTCGCCTCTCCGGCGCTTGCGGCGAAACTCCCTGGGGGCTGGCCCGTACAGATAGTAGGTGAAAGCTCAATATCGCTCTGCAATAGCTTCAGGATCAAGGGCTGCGATAAGTGGAAACTGCAAATGGGAAACACCGGCAGGGCGTTCCGGGCACTACACGAACAAACTGGAACGTTCGTAATTCCAAATCCATGGGACGTGGGTTCCGCCAGCATCCTTACTGTGATGGGTTTTAAGGCGCTCGCCACTACAAGCTCGGGAATGGCATTTGTGCTCGGCTTGCCTGATGGGGCAGTCCCCCCTGAACTTGTGTTGAAGCACTGCGGCGAGATCGTTGCAGCGACATCATTGTCGGTCAGCGCTGATCTTGAGCGAGGCTTTGGTGACAGCCCAGAAAGCGTTGCTGAAACTATTGCCGCCGCTGTCGCCGTGGGTTTGGCCGGATGTTCGATTGAGGACTACACGGGCAATCGTGACGCGCCTATCTACGACAAAACCTTGGCAATTGAGCGCATCCAAGCGGCATCCGAACACTGCAGACGTCTTTCCGATGATTTTGTGCTCACCGCGCGTTGTGAAAATCTTCTTTGGGGACGCTCCGATCTTGATGAGGTCATCGCAATGCTGCAAGCCTATGCTGCAGCAGGAGCTGATGTTCTCTATGCGCCGGGTCTTCACTCTCTCGATACAATCCGCGAAGTCTGCGCTGCTGTTAACAAACCGGTGAACGTGGTTATTGAAATGCCGGGCAAGCCTTTCAGTGTTGCAGACCTTGAACGCGTGGGCGTTAAACGCATCAGTGTTGGAGCGGTGCTTGCCCGGCTCGCCTATGGATCGTTGGTCAATTCGGCACGGGAGATGCTTGGCACTGGAACATTTCAGTTTGCCGAAAAGGCGATCAATTATAACGAACTTGAAGATCTGTTTCGGCAGCAATCCACCAGGCCATCTTGATTTTGAAAGGCTTGTGCCATCCTCTCTTTCCTATGCGAGAGAAATTGCCACGTCACGCTGGTCTGGGTCCCGATTTTCATTGGGATGACAGAGAGTTTTACTCCGCCTCATAACGCACAAAAGCGAATTTGGTGCTGTTGGGGGACCAGCTGGGGACGTTTATTGTTCCTTGGCCGCCGAACATGGAGAGCAGGATTTTTGGCGTGCCGCCTTCTGCGGACATCAAACAGAGTTCGATGTTTTTGTCGCGGGGGTGGCCGCGCGTTCCACTCTCGTAGGCAACGTAGACGATGTGTTCTCCATTGGGCGATGGGTGGGGGAACCAGTTTACGCGCTCGTCGGAGGTCATTTGTTGGGGGTCTGTGCCGTCTGGCCTGATGCGCCAGAGCTGGACTGAGCCCCGGATTTCGCCGTTGAACCATATCCATTGTCCGTCTGGCGTGTAGTCGGGGCCGTCGCAATGGTCGAAGTTTTTCGTGACTTGCGTTTCGGCACCGCCTCCTGCGGGACAGGTGTAGATTTGAAACGTCGGGCCGCGCTTGGCGACATAGGCGAGGGTTTTTCCATCAGGTGACCAACCGTGCCAATAGGATGGCGATTTGTCCTGCACCAATGTGGGCGCGCCACCGCCAAAGGGAAGCGTGTAGATGCGGCTTCCACCCGCCTCAAAGGAATCGCTGATCACCAGCATTTTGCCATCGGGCGAGATGCCGTGGTCATTGTTGCATTTGTTGGCGAGGCCTGTGTCGATCTCGACCATTTTTGGATTTTTCAAATCCACGGAGTAGAGATGCCCGTCACCATTGATGATGAGGCTGCCGCCATCCGGCGTCCAGTTTGGGGCTTCGACAAGACGAGCGGTTTTCAGAACTGTTTCAACAGTGCATGAGGCTAAATCATATATGGCGACTTCACTTCTCATGAACAGATTTTCCCGAGGTGGCGATGTTTCTACCATCACTCATATGGAGCCAGCTTCCACCATGTAATTATTTGCCGTGCACATGGCGGCATCGTCGGACGCCAGGAACAACACCATGCGGGCCACATAGACTGGTTCGATCAAATCGGGCAGGCATTGGGATTTTCTGTGGGCTTCAAGCGCTTCGGGTGTTGCCCATAGGGTAAGTTGCCGCTCGGTCATGATCCAGCCTGGCACGACAGTGTTCACCCGGATGCGATGTTTTCCCAGATCCCTTGCCATGGTGCGGGTCAGGCCATGAACTGCGGCTTTGGCAGATGCGTAGGCCGGAAAGCCGCCCACGGCCTCCCACCAGCTGTTGGAGCCAAGATTGATGATTGAGCCGCCGCCAGCGACAATCATGCCGGGAGCTACGGCCTGGATGGCAAAAAAGTGATGGCGAAGATTTGAATTCATCCGCTCATCCCAATATTCGGGCGTCAGGTCTTCCCAGCCATGGCGATCATCGCGGGCGGCGTTGTTGACGAGAATTGACGCCGCACCGAGCCTGGTTTGCAACGCTTCAAAGGCTGCCTTCAGTGCTGCAATATCGCGGAGGTCACAAATTTCAAAAGCGATGACGCCACCCTGCCCGGCCAGTTCAGCGCTGGTTTTCTGATCCAAATCCACAAAGCCGACGCGGGCGCCCTGGGCTGCAAAGGCCTTGACCATTTCAGCACCAATGCCTGAGGCCCCGCCGGTGATGAAAACTGTTTTGCCAGCCAAGCTTGGATATTTGGCGAAAGTGTCGGTCATGGCCATGGTCCTATTTTGAGAGTTCTATTGAAATGCGCTGCCATTCGGTTTCGATGGTGGCAGCACGTTGCTCGCCTACCCGGCGATACCAGTAGCTGGCGTTGCCGGTGTCGCCTTCGATCCAGTTGGCCAGGGCGTGGACGAGGTCATAGGCGTGGGTGCCTTCGCTGGTCTGGCAAATCTCATGGGCTTTTTGCCATTCGGGGCCCATGGCCAAATTGCCCTGCTTCAGCCACCACAGGGCTTGCAAGGGAAGTGATAGTTCGTTTGGTGGTTGGGCCATGCTGCTGATCTTGCCACGGCGGGGCAATTGGCCACAAGTCAAATGAGCTTTCACATTTTGGCTAGACTATTGCTGCCTTTGCAGCCTAGCTTCAGGAATCATATCCGGAGTCCGTGCATGGCAAAGAAGCCCAAATCCAAAGTTGATCCCATTACGCTTTCGGTGGTGCGGGGAGTTCTGGAAACCACCCAGCGGGAGATGACACTGGCGCTGGAAAAAACCGCGCGGTCTTCGGTTTTTAATCTGGCGCATGACTATTCGACAGCCCTTTTCAATGCCAAGCCGGAAATGATTTTGCAGGGGCAGGATATTCCCATTCATCTAGGCTCACTTATTCCAGCGATGAAGGCGGTGGCCAAATTTTTTGAAGGCGACATTCATGATGGCGATCTGATTCTGCACAATGACCCGGCTTTTGGCGGCAGCCACGCGATTGATACCTGCATGTACAAGCCGGTTTTTTACAAAGGCAAGCTGGTTTACTGGACGGTCTGCAAGGGGCATCTGACTGATATCGGCGGGCCGGTGCCTGCGGGTTACAACCCCAATGCCAAGGATATTTATGCGGAGTGCCTGCGCATTCCACCGGTGAAGATCTGGGACAAGGGCAAGCCCCGCAGCGATGTTTTGAACATGATCTTTACGAATATGCGGGCCAGGCGGGATCAGGAGGGCGATTTCAACGCGTTGATCGGGGCTTGCCAGGTGGGCGAGCGCAACCTCCTGGCGATGCTTGATAAATATGGCAAGGCGACGGTTGATACGTGCATCAACGAATTGCTCGACATGGCGGACCGGCATATGCGGGCTTTGATTTCAACGGTTCCCGACGGCACCTATGAAGGCACGGCTGTTCTGGAAGATGCGGGCCATGGCTTTGGCGATTTTGATATTACGGCGACGGTGACGATCAAGAAAGATACCTGTCACATCGCCATAAAGAGTCCGCCGCAGATTCCTTACTTCATCAACTCGTATGAAGGTAATTCGCATTCGGGTGTTTATCTGGGCCTGATGATGTTTGCAGCCCTGCCGCCTCCCTACAACGAAGGGCTTTACCGGTGTGTGAGTTTGGACTTTGGGCCGAAGGGCACGATTTGCAACGCAGCGGAGCCCGCACCCCACATGAACTGCACGACGACGCCGATGGAGACGCTGACCGATGCTGTGCGGCTGGCGTTTGAAAAGGCCATGCCTTCGAAAGTTGCGGCCTCATGGGGCCATGCCAACGGGCTTAACGTGGCGGGATGGGACTCGCGCTCCAACGAAGAATTTGTGACGATGGTTTTGGCCACGATCATTTCAGGCGGTGGGGCCACACCACAGCAGGATGGCTGGCACGCGGTTGGGCCGGAGTGTTGTTTTGGGGCTTTGACATCAGGTGATGTGGAGTTGCTGGAATATTCCTATCCCATCATCATTCATCGCTATTCGCTGATGACCGACTCAGGTGGCGCCGGAAAATTCCGCGGCGGTTCGGGCACAGCCTGGGAAGTGGAGCCTTTGGATCGCGACATGCTGTGCATCGGGTTTGGCGAGGGACGCCGCATTCCGGCGATGGGGGCGGCTGGCGCCGTTTCGCAAATGATAGACCAAAAAGTGGGGCGCGTGGAGATGAAGCGGGGCGGCAAGGTGGAAGTGATTCGCACCAATATTCTTGACACGATCAAGCCGGGTGAAACGGTGACCAATATGAACCCGGGTGGTGGCGGTTACGGAAATCCGCATGAGCGACCCATTGAGAAAGTGGTGTGGGACGTGAAAAACGGCTTGGTTTCAGTGGAAGGTGCGCGGGCGGACTATGGCGTGGTGCTGAATGCTGCGCTGCAAGTTGACGAGGCGGCGACGCGGCAACTTCGGGCTGGGGCATAAGATAATGCGCACACAATATCGGCTGGGCATTGATGCTGGCGGCACGTTTACGGATTTTGTCATTGCAGATCGCGACAGCGGGAAGGTCAAACTGTTCAAGTCATTGTCCACGCACGGCGACCCGACCAAGGCGATTGAAAACGGGTTGAAGTTGATTGCTGATGATTTTGGGGTGCCTGTATCGGCGATTGTTTCCAATTGCGACCTCTGCATCAATGGCACGACCGTTGGCCTTAATGCGTTGATTACGCATCGTGGCGGCAAGACAGGATTGATCTGCACGGCGGGACACGAGGATTCCATCGAAATCCGCAATGGCCACAAGGAAGATGGCTTCCGCTATGACCCAGAGTATCCGGCGGCAACCATGCTGGCGCCGCGCTATTTGCGAAGAGGTGTGCGCGAGCGGGTGATTTCCGATGGATCGATCCGGACGCCGATGGTTGAGGAGGATGTCCGGGCGGCTTGCAGGCTGTTTGAGGCGGAGGGTGTTGAGACGGTTGCAATTTCGTTTGTGTGGTCGGTTCTGAATACAGCGCACGAGCGGCGCGCGGCTGAGATTGTGCGGGAGATGCTGCCCCATGTCATTCTCACGGTTGGCAGCGAGCTTTATCCGCAAATCCGTGAATATACCCGCACGTCAACGGCGGTTACCAATGCCTATCTGGCGCCGGTCTTGCGCAAGTATGTGACGGCGATCGATGCCTATTTCCGTTCGCTGGGCGCCAAGAGCCCGGTGCGTTATTTCCAGTCCAATGGCGGGTTGGCGGTTGGCGACGTGATGACGGACCGCTCGGTCTATGCGATTAACTCGGGCCCCGCTTCGGCTCCGCAGGCGGGACTTTATGTGGCTGCCCCGTTCAAGAAAAAGAATGTGATCACCGTTGACATGGGCGGCACTTCTTTTGACATCACGCTCACCAAGGATGGGCAAACCAACCTCAACAAGAACATTGATTTTTTGCGCTACCGCATTGGCGTTCCCATGATTCAGGTGGAAACACTGGGTGCGGGCGGCGGGTCAATGGGGTGGATCGACAGCCATGGCATATTGCAAGTGGGGCCCCAGTCGGCTGGTTCTGAGCCGGGGCCTGCCTGCTATGATCAAGGCGGAGTGGAGCCTGCAACTTCAGATGCCAACTTGGTGTTGGGCTATCTTAATCCCGAGGGATTGCTGGGTGGCAAGCTGCCGCTCAATCTTGAGAATGCCCGCAGGGCCGTGAAGCGAGTGGCTGATCCTTTGGGGCTGTCGATTGAGCAGGCTGCCTACGGCATGTTCACCATCGTCAACAACAACATGGTGAATGGCATAAGGCGCGTGTCGGTTGAGCGTGGCTATGACCCCCGTGACTTTGTATTGGTTGGGGCTGGCGGAGCAACTGCTGCCCACATTACGGCACTGGCGCGGGAAATGGGGATTGATACGATTATCCTGCCAAAACTTGCTTCCGGTCTTTGTGCCTTTGGGCAAATTATTTCGGATGTGAAATACAACTATATGGCAACTGCACCGGTGCGCCTGGACACTGCTGCCGCCTATTCGCGCATTGATACCTTGTTCAGGGATCTCGAAACCAAGGGCGTTGCCCACCTCACGAACGATGGCTTCAAGAAGGGCCAAATCGACATCAAGCGCAGTCTTGACATGCGCTATGTCGGGCAAGTGCATGAGTGCACGGTGGATATCGGGACGTTTGAAATCAATGCCAAGACCATCGACAAAGTGAAGGAAGCATTTCATGCGCGCCATGAGGAACTTTACACTTATTCTGAGCGCCACAATGCAGTTGAGGTCGTGAACCTCGAGTCCACTTTGTTTGGCCGGATCGAAAAACCCAACGCGCCGAAAATCGGCAAGGGTGTCACGGTTGCAAAGGCGATCAAAGGCCATCGCAAGGCGATCTTTGCGGCATCCGGCAAGGCTACAAAGACCCCGATCTATGATGGCGAAAAGCTGGGTGCTGGCGCCAAAATTGTGGGACCCGCGATTATCGAGGAAGTGACAACAACAATTGTCATTGAGCCGGGCTGGAAGGCAGAATTGCATGCAAGTGGCTCTTACGTCATCGCCCGGAAGAAGTGAGCGCGGTTAAATGAACCATACGGATATTCGCGTTTCTGTTCGCAAGCTGTGTGAGGGTTTTCCGGGGGAGTATTGGCGAGGGCTTGATCGCGACAGGGGCTATCCGACTGAATTTGTCCGGGAGCTGACCAATTCCGGATTTTTGGCGGCACTCATTCCCGAAGAGTATGGCGGAGCAGGCCTGCCACTTTCGGCGGCGGCGGCTATTCTGGAAGAAATTCAGGCATCTGGCGGCAATGGCGCCAGCTGCCATGCGCAGATGTATGTGATGGGAACGGTATTGCGGCATGGTTCTGAAGCCCAGAAGAAAAAATACCTGCCAGATGTTGCGAGCGGGAAACTTCGGCTGCAAGCATTCGGCGTGACCGAACCAACCAGCGGCACTGACACAACATCGATCAAGACATTCGCCAAACGGGATGGCGACCACTACATCATCAACGGCCAGAAAGTGTGGACCAGCCGGGCCGAGCATTCAGATCTGATGATCCTGCTGGCGCGCACAACGCCCAAGGAACAGGCCGCCAAACGCACTGATGGATTATCGGTTTTCATTGTTGATATGCGGGACGCCAAGGGACTTGCCATTCAACCCATTCGCACCATGATGAACCATGCCACCACTTCCGTGTTTTTTGACAACATGCGGGTGCCGGCGGACAACCTGGTGGGCGATGAAGGCAAGGGATTTCGCTATGTGCTTTCCGGCATGAACGCGGAGCGCATATTGATCGCGGCTGAATGCGTGGGCGATGCGAAGTGGTTTATTGAAAAATCAACTGCCTATGCCAAGGAACGGCAGGTTTTTGGCCGCGCCATCGGCCAGAACCAGGGCGTTCAATTTCCCATCGCAAAAGCCTATGCCAATATGCGCGCGGCTGACCTTATGGTGCAGGAAGCCTTGCGCAAATTCGAGGCGGGCGAGGATTGCGGAGCGGAATCCAACATGGCGAAAATGCTGGCGGCGGATGCTTCATTTGAGGCGGCCAATGTGGCCATTCAAACCCATGGCGGATTTGGCTTTGCCGAGGAATTTGACATTGAGCGTAAATTTCGCGAGACGCGGCTTTATCAGGTGGCGCCCATTTCAACCAACCTGATCTTGTCCTATCTGGCCGAGCATGAGCTGGGCCTGCCGAGGTCTTATTGATGGCTGGCGCACTCGACGGACTTCTGGTTGTTGCCATTGAGCAGGCAGTTGCGGCACCCATGTGCACGCTAAGACTTGCCGACGCGGGAGCGCGCGTTATCAAGATTGAACGGGATGAAGGCGATACGGCGCGGCAATATGACAAAACGGTGCATGGTGTTTCAGCGTATTTTGCCTGGCTCAATCGCGGCAAGGAAAGCATCTGCCTGAACCTCAAGAGCGGGGATGACTTGGCCATTGTCGAGAACATGTTGGCGAAGGCCGATGTGTTTGTGCAGAATCTCGTGCCAGGCGCCACCAAACGACTGGGCTTGGGGGCCAATGATCTGGTAGCCCGTAGCCCACGGCTCATCGCTGTTGATATTGTTGGCTACGGTCAATCGACGGACTACCGAGACATGCGGGCTTATGACATGCTGGTGCAGGCCGAAAGCGGAATTTGCTCGGTGACGGGAAGCCCGGACGAACCCGCCAAGGTTGGTGTTTCCATTGCGGATATTGGAACCGGCATTAATGCCCATGCACTGATCCTGGAGGCGCTGATTGCGCGGGGCGTTACTGGCAAGGGCCGCGCCATTGAAGTTGCCATGTTTGACTCGATGGCAGACTGGATGAGCGTTCCCCTGCTGCACCTGAATTATGGCACGAGGGAAACCAAGCGGCATGGCATGGAGCACGCCGTGATCTACCCCTACGCACCTTTCAATTGCAGCGATGGTCAAGTCATCATTGCCATTCAACATCAGATTGAGTGGATGCGGTTTTGTTCTGGTGTTCTGGGAAATGCCGCCATTGCGACCGATCCCCGGTTTGCTGATAACCCTGCGCGCATCAAAAATCGTGGAGCGTTGGGCGCAATCATCACTGAGCAGTTTGGAAAGTGGACTTGCGCTGAAGCCATCGACAGGCTTCAAGCCCATGAAATTGCCTGGGGCCGGGTTTCTACTGTGCCACAAGTTGCGGCGCATCCGGCGTTGCGGACAATAACGGTAACGCATTCGGACGGAACCGTTTTTGACGTGCCGCGTCCGGCAGGGCGGGACAATTTTGAAATTGGTCGCGTGCCAGCACTCGGCGAGCATAGCGCTGCCATTCGGCGGGAGTTCGCGCGATGAGCGAAACCTATGAAGCCTGGATCGGTAAAACCGCGGTGCGGGAGGACATCGTGTCGGCCCGCATCAATTCGGAATTCCGGGCAACGCTCAGTCCATTTTTGTTTACCCCTCAAAACGCCAACCATGCCCCACCGGGTTTGCATTGGTGCCTGGCTGTTGCGGCCCTTGACACGGATCAGCTGGGGCCGGACGGGGCGGAGGCCAAGGGCGTGTTTCTGCCGCCCGTTCCCCTGCCCCGACGCATGTGGGCTGGCGGGTCAATTGAAAGCTTTCGTCCGCTTGTGGTTGGCGACAAAGTGGTACGGACTTCAACTGTAACAGACGTGAAGTCGCGCGAAGGCAAATCGGGGGCGTTGTGCCTGGTGTCTGTTACCCATGGCATCACGACGGCGGGAGAATTGGCGATTCGCGAACGACACGATATTGTGTTTCGAGAAGCGTCTAGAATTCAGGCTACCCGGCAGGAAAAGAGCGCGCACCCACAGGGCGATCTGGTTTGGCAGGTCGAGGCATCGCCAATACTGCTGTTTCGGTTTTCCGCCATCACATTCAACGGCCACCGCATCCACTATGATTTGAACCATGCGACCCGGACTGAGGGCTATGCCGGGCTGCTGGTTCATGGGCCGATGCAGGCGGCGCTGCTTTTGAACCAGCTATCAGTTCTCCGCGGGCGGGTTCCCACACTATTTTCATATCGGTGCACCGCACCGCTCATAGCCGGTTCAACCTTTCAGGTTTCCAGCCGGAACGACGGCACGGGCGTGATTTTGGATGCCCATGGCACTGTGACAATCGAGGCGAAAGCTCATCCTTGATCCAAAAAAAACCTAATGGGAAAAACATGTTGCAACTATTGGACATTGCTGTTTATCCTCGCTATTGGTGATTTATCGTACATAACACATCGGGAGGTTTTCCGCACTCACCAGTCGAAAATGACGGTGGTGGGGGGCATTTATCATGGCAGCGACAGCTTCTATTTTTCACGTTCAGGGCGTGACCAAGAAATATGGTACGCTCACTGCGCTGCATGACATAAATTTGACGGTTGATGCCAACGAGTATGTCTCTCTGCTGGGGCCAAGCGGCTCGGGGAAGACTGTCCTGCTGCGCGCCATTGCGGGATTTGAAGCGCCTGACGCGGGCCGGATTATTCTCAATGGACGCGATGTGACCGACCTTCCGGCACATGAACGCGGCATTGGATTTGTGTTTCAGAATTTCGCTCTTTTTCCGCATCTCTCGGTTTTTCATAATGTTGCGTTTGGCCTTGCGAATGCGGCAAATCCACCAGCCAGTGATGTCATTGACCGGCGTGTGCGCGATGTCATAAAAATGGTTGGGCTCACCGGATTGGAAGATCGCGGCATTGGGCAGATTTCCGGCGGCCAGAAGCAGCGCGTGGCTTTGGCGCGGACCTTGATCACTGAGCCTAAACTTATCCTGCTTGATGAGCCGTTGGGCGCACTTGATGCAAATTTGCGCGGGCGCATGCGCAATGAGCTGCGGCATATACGGGAGATGCTGGGTGTCACGTTCCTGCATGTGACAGGCAGCGAGACGGAGGCGTTGGCGATGGGCGACCGCGTGGTGGTTCTCGATCAAGGCAGGATTGCACAATTTGGCAAGCCGGACGCAGTTTACAATTTGCCTGCCACTCCCAACGTGGCGAAGTTCCTCAATCGCTATAATGTTTTTGGCGGCAGGCTGAGGGGCAAGTCCTTTGACAGCACCTATGGTGTGTTCGCATTTGGCAAGAAGATCAATAGCGCTGAACCTGCCTATGTGGTGCGTTATGACCGGATCAAGCCGGGCTCACCAAAAGAGAAATCCAACCTGCCCGGGATTGCGGCCAGATATGTGGCCAATGAATACCTGGGCTCTTCAATCATGTATTTCTTTGAAACGACGAGCGGGCAAGTCGTTGAGGTGGAACACCACCTGAGCAATGGTGCGCCTGCCAATTTTGAACCCAACAACCAATATATGCTCCGGTGGAAGCCGGAAGATGCAATCGTGTTTGGTTGAGGAGATAGAATGGCCGGGTCACGCTCATCAAAAACATGGTTGCTGATTGCCCCAGGGGCAATCTGGATGGCGCTGTTCCTGGTCATTCCGATCTTGATGATTGTCTATGTGTCGTTCTGGACGCAGACGACCTTCAAAATTGAACCGGTCTTGACGCTGGCGAGCTGGAAACAATTTTTTGCGTCCGATACCTACATCTCGTCGTTGTGGACCACAGTTCGAACCTGGCTCATCGTTTTGGCCATGACATTCATAATCGGCTATCCGACAGCGCTGTTTGTCGGTTTGTTCGTCAAGAACAAAACGCTTTCCACTGTGCTGCTGGTGATTTGCGTTATTCCGTTCTGGACTTCGTTTCTCATTCGCGTGCTGGCCTGGCGGCCGATGCTGGGCAAGGAAGGGGCTATCAACATTCTGCTGCAAATGTCGGGATTGACGACCGAGCCGATTGAAGCGCTACTTTTTACAGACCTTTCCGTCATCATCGGGATGACCCAGATTTATTGCGTGTTCATGGTAGGGCCCATTGCCTTTATGCTGGGCCGCATTGATCCCAATATCATTGAAGCGGCGCGGGATCTGGGCGCCAGTTTCTGGCGGATTTTCACCAAAATCATCTTTCCGCTCAGCCTGCCGGGAGTTGTGGTGGGCGCGATTTTCGTGTCGGTGATGGTGTTGGGTGAATTTGCCACGTCTGCGGCACTTTCGGGCCGCAAGGTCAATCTTCTCGGCAATATTATCGTCACACAGGTTGGTTCGCTCAAATGGGCCCTAGCGTCGGTTGTGGGCGTTATTCTTACGGTCATCATGGGGCTGGTCATTGCCGGCTTCCTCAGGGTGGTCGATTTGAAGAAGGAGCTTTGAGCCGTGGAATCGCGCGTGCTCAAGCCCATTCTCGGCGTCTATGTGGCACTGTTTATTCTGTTTCTGTACGGGCCATTTATCGTGCTGGCGATACTGTCTTTCCAGCAGGGGCCTGAAGGCGGCCCACAATTTCCGATCACTGAATGGTCAGTCTACTGGTATCAGCATATATTCGGGTTGACGCCGCCATCGCGCGTGGCGCCGCTGCCCTTTGGCCAGTCGCTGTTTCGCTCCATGACCCTTGCCATCATGACGATGGTGACTTCCACGGTTCTGGGTGTCATGTCAGCGCAGGCCTTTCGCTCCAAATTCAATGGATCGAATGTGGTTTTCTATCTCATCGTGCTTGGCATGATGGTGCCTGGCGTATTGACGGGACTTGGCACTGCGCTGGTTGCCAACAATGTCGGCATTGATCGCCATTGGTGGAGCACCGCGTTTGTGACCCATGTGGTTTACACTTTTCCCTTCGCGTTTCTGGTCATGCTGGCAATTCTCAACCGGTTTGACGCCTCGGTTGAAGAGGCCTCGTGGTCGCTTGGCGTTACGCCATGGCGCACTTTCCGGAAGGTTACGTTTCCGCTGATATTCCCCGGCGTACTTTCGGCCATGCTGTTTGCTTTTACGCTGTCCTATGACGAGTTTTCGCGGACACTTTTTGCGAGCGGGCGCGATCAGACACTGCCGCTGGCAATTTACGGAACATTCTCGGTTGAAATTCATCCTAACGTATTTGCATTTGGTGTTCTCACCACGATCTTCTCATTCTCGCTTCTGGCGATTTATGCAATCCTCATGACCGCCAGTGTGCGGCGCGCCAAGAAAGCCTCGATACAGGAGGAGATTGGATGAAAAAAGTTGCCATCGTTACGGGTGCAGGATCTGGCATTGGCAGGGCCATTGCCAGGCGCCTGGCTGAGGACGACTATTGCGTTCTGGTCAATGATCTGCGGGAAGATGCGGCGGCGGCTGTTGTTCGCGAGATTGGCGGCTCAACGCGATCTGTCGGCGGGGATGTTTCGAAAGAAGCAGATGTCACGCGGATTGCGGCGGCTTGCCGGGATGCATTTGGCGATTGCACACATCTTGTCAACAACGCGGGCCATGTGCATCAGGCGCGCTTTGTTGACCTGTTGCCGGAAGACTTTGACCGCATGTTTGCTGTTCACGTGCGGGGCACCTATCTGATGACGCGGGCTGTGTTGCCTGCGATGCTGCTGAAAAAATCGGGCGTGGTCGTCAATATTGCCTCGCAGCTTGGGCAGATCGGTGGTGTTGAACTTGTCCATTACAGTGCGGCAAAAGCTGCCATCATCGGGATGACGAAATCGCTGGCGCGGGAAGTGAGCGTGGAGGGTGTGCGTATCAATGCAGTGGCCCCTGGCCCCATCAATACTCCGCTGGTGAAGAATTTGTCGGAGAGCTGGCGCAAGGCGAAAGCTGCAGAACTTCCGCTGCAGCGTTTTGGCGAGCCCGAGGAAGTTGCCGCAACGGTCGCGTTTTTATGTTCTTCGCAAGCCTCACTTTTTGTGGGGCAGACTTTGGGGCCCAATTCTGGGGATGTGATGTTATGAGCCAAACAGTTCTCATCACTGGTTCTGCAATTGGCATCGGCCGGGCTTCGGCGGTGGCTTTTCATGCGGCTGGATATCATGTGATTGTGACGGATATTCTGGAAAAGGAAGGCCAGGCACTGGTTACCGAGCTGAAGGACCGGGCTGAATTCCTGCGGCTTGATGTGCGCTCGACGGCTGATGCTGATGCGGTTGTGGCGGCGGTGGAGAAGAAACATGGCGGCATTGATTGCGTTGTCGCCAACGCCGGGATTGCCCACAAAACGCCACTGTCACAGCTCACGGATGAGAAGTGGGACCATACATTCGATATCGACCTTAAAGGGATTTTTCGTGTGGCGAGGGCTGCCGCACCAAGAATGAAGGCGCGCAAGACAGGCTCGATTGTTTGCCTTTCGTCAATTATGGGCAGCATTTATGGCTGGGATGAGCATGTGCATTACTCTGCTGCCAAGGCTGGCGTTGTGGGGCTGGTGCGGGGGCTTGCGGTTGAGTTGGCGCGCGAGGGCATTCGGGTGAACGGGATTGCGCCTGGCTACATCCGCACGGCGCAGCTTTTGTCGAAGGAACATTCGGTGGGGCCTGATGCCGACAAGTGCGGCGAATATATTCCAATGGGGCGCATCGGCGAGCCTGAAGACATTGCCGATGTGATCCTGTTTCTAGCTTCCAACGCTGCTCGCTACATTACGGGGCAAGTGGTGGTGGTGGATGGTGGCCTTCAGGTTGGGCGTTACTAGCGCCAGACCTGCGGGTTTATGACGAGACGTAGACGTGAATAATAAACGGAGGAAAGTAGATGAGTATTGAAAGCATTCGAAATTACCATATGTCGCGCCGCAAATTCCTGGCGAGCTCGGCAGGTGGCGCAGCCCTTGCCGCCGGTGTGCCCTGGGGCGCACAGCAGGCATTTGCTGCCGGTATCGGCGACCAGGAACTGCGGACCGTTGGCCTTTCGGTGACGGTGCAGGAACGCATTCTCAACGACTTCAAAGAGAAGTCTGGCGTGAAAGCGGTTTCCGGCAAAGCTGACATCTTCCCAAATACCCAAACTGAATTGCTGTCGGGCACGGACGCCTATGACTGCTGGGAAACCATTGGCGAACGTCTGCCAGCCGTTATCGCAACTGAGAAGATCACCGCTATCCCTACTTCGGCGATGAAAAACTGGGGCAACATCCGCGATACCTTCACCAAGGGTTCGGACAAGTGGGAACGCCGCGCGCAGATCGTTGGCCAGATTTGGAAAGACGAAGCGCAAACGGAATTGTGGATGGTTCCGACCGTCTACAACTATGACTCAATCGGCTATCGCCCAGACCTCGTTTCAGCCGAAGAAGCCTCTTCTTGGACTGCGATCTTTGATTCAAAGTTCAAGGGCAAGACCGGCTTGAACGTGGACCCGCTGATTGCATTCGGTGAAGCTGTTATCGCCATGAACGCTCTCGGCCTTCTCAATGTGCCAAACCCAGGTAACCCTGACAAGGCATCGATTGATGAAGCCGCGAAGTTCCTGGTTTCCAAGAAAAAGGAAGGCCAGTTCCGCGCCCTCTGGGGCGATTTCGGCGAATTGGTGAACTTGCTGGCTTCCGGCGAAATGATCCTTGCTGACGCCTGGCAACCTGCCGTTATGGCCGTTAAGGCCCAAGGCAAGCAGTGCACCTATGCAGTGGCCAAGGAAGGCTACCGCGCATGGTCCATTGGCAACTCCGCCATCACTGGCACGCCAAACATGGATGCTGTTGTCGCCTATTGCGACTACTGGCTCTCGGGCCCACCAGCTATTGCCGTGTCCGAGCAGGGCTACTATTCGCCAACGACAAACATTCAGCAAGCCATGGCGCCTGAGAAATATGCTTTCTGGTATGAAGGCAAGCCTTGGGTCGGTGCTGAAGACCGCGGCATCAAGGAAGGCGATCTCCGTGATGGCGGTTCGCTTGAAACACGCTCGCAGAATGTTGCCTACTGGCATCAGTGGCCAGATGAGTATGATCACCTCATCGCCAAGTGGGACGAGTTCCTGTCGGCTTAATTGATATTACCGGTCGGGGCGGTGTGTTCCGGCCGGGTTTTTTTGCATTCAGGTTTCACAAATTGATTTATGATCTTCAGCTCAAGGGTGTTGGCAAGGTTTATGATAATGGCACGCCTGCCGTTATCGATTTTGATCTTGATGTCAACAAGGGCGAATTCATTGCGTTCCTTGGTCCCTCGGGCTGTGGCAAGACGACGACGCTGCGCATGATTGCCGGGTTTGAAACCATCAGCTCGGGCGATATCAGCATTCGCGGCAAGCGGATCAATGATCTTCTTCCAGAGCAACGTCCGACGTCGATGATTTTTCAGAATTATGCCTTGTTTCCGCACATGACGGTGCGCGGCAATGTCAATTTCGGGCTGGATATCAAGGGCATGGCGCCCGCTGAACGAGACCGCAAGGTTGATCGCATTTTCGACAAGCTGGGATTGATGGATGTTGCTGATCAGCGACCGGAAAAACTCTCCGGTGGCCAGCGGCAGCGCATTGCGCTCGCACGCTCGCTCGTGGTGGAGCCCGATATCCTTCTTCTCGATGAGCCGCTTGGCGCGCTTGATGCGAACTTGCGGAAGAGCATTCAAAACGAATTGAAACTGTTGCAACGTTCGCTTGGCATCACCTTTGTGTTTGTTACCCATGCGCAATCGGAAGCGCTGGCGCTTTCGGATCGTATTGTGGTGATGAGCCAGGGCCGCATTGAACAGGTGAGTGCGCCTTACGAATTGTATACGCGGCCACAGAGCCTGTTTGTAGCGCAGTTTATTGGCCGCAATACTTTAATCCCCGGCACCGTAAAGGGCTCCTCCAAAACAGGCATCACGCTTGATACGCCCTATGGCGAATTGGCTGGAACATCCCAGGCTTCGGTGAAAGCGGGTTCAAAGGCCAATCTGGTCTTGCCGGCAGAGTCTGTTGATCTCCTGCCTGCCAAAACCACAAAGTCTGCGCTCACCAAGAGTTACGGCAGTTGCTCCATTCCAGTGAAGGTGGAACGCATTCAGCAGATTGGCCACATTGTTCAGATGGATGCATCACTCGGCAAGGGACGCACCATTGGTCTTGAGGGCCACGCGGACAAATATGGCGGGCGTTTTGCTGCTGGCGATTCAGCTTTTATTGCATGGAAAAAAGACGGCGCGACCGTCATAGCAGGGTAATCATGGAAACAGCAGCAGCATTAGGCGCCAAGTTACGCAAGGGGAAAATTGACCCGGTGGAACTCGCCCAACAGACACTCGAAGCCATCAAGGCATGCGATGATCAGGCGATCTTTATCGATGTCCTATCAGAGCGGGCGCTCACAGAAGCCAAGGCTTCCCGCAAACGATTGAAAGCGGGAAAACCATTGAGTGCGCTTGACGGCGTTCCCATGGGCTGGAAAGACTTGTTTGATCTTGAAGGCCGCGTGACCAAGGCTGCTTCGATTGTTCTTAAGGACGATCCGCCGGCAAAGGCAGATGCGGAGCTCGTGGCGGCGGCCAAGCGCGCGGGGCTTGTTTCAGTTGGCACTTTGAACATGACGGAGTTCGCCTATTCGGGCATTGGTCTCAACCCGCATTACGGCACGCCGCGAAACCCCAATGGCACGGGTCCTGCCCGCTCGCCCGGTGGTTCATCATCAGGTTCAGGCGTTGTGGTGGCAAAGGGGCTTCTGCCACTTGCAATTGGCACGGACACGGGAGGATCAATTCGCATTCCTGCGTCTTTCAATGGCGTGGTTGGTTACAAGACTTCAACCGGTCATTATTCGATGGATGGCGTGTTTCCGTTGTCGCGCTCGTTGGATACTTTGGGGCCCCTCGCCCACACGGTTGAAGATTGTGTTTTGGCGGATGCGGTGCTGCGGGGGCTTTCAAAACCCAAGGCCCGCGCAAAGCCTTTCAAGGAGTTTACCTTCGTTATCCCCGAGAACATCGTGTTTGATGGAACTGAGCCGGCCGTTCAGGCAAATTTTGATGCTGCGGTCAAACGGTTGGCGAGGGCTGGCGTAAAGATCAAGCGCAAGAATTTTCCGGCGTTCAATTCAATTCTTGATCTCATTCAGGCGCGTGGCCATGTGTTGGGACCGGAGGCGCTGCATGTTCACTGGGACCGGGTTCATGGGCCAGATGCGGCCAGAATGGATGCCCGCGTTGTGAAGCGCATTCTTATGGCTGATAAAATGACAGCGGTCGATCTGGTCGAGATTATGTTCCAGCGGCAGAAGTTGATTGCTGAGTGCAACGCGCTGGTCGGAGATGATCTGATCATCTTCCCGACAACACCCGTTGTTGCCATGGACATTGCACCGCTTGCGGCGGACCATGACGTGTTTTTCCGGGCTAATGCCAAGGCCCTGCGCAACACAATGTTGGGTAACTTCCTTGATTGGTGCGGTGTTGCCATTCCAAGCGGCACCGACCACGAGGCGATGCCTACCGGCTTTCTGCTTTCGGCCCAGCACGGGCGCGATGCTGACGCGCTCTCGGCTGCCCTCACAGTCGAAAATCTGGTTAGAGGAAACTGATGACTGCTATTCCAAAACACCTGTTCACACCGCTGACGCTGGCTGGACAGACGGTCAAAAACCGCATTGCCATGGCGCCGCTCACGCGCCAGATGGCAGAAGAAGATGGCACTCC
>JANNXN010000145.1:0-8173 GCA_031409595.1 Rhodobiaceae bacterium | reverse complement strand
TCCAGATATGATTTGAGCTTTCTATTGAATGGCTTGCTCAACTTTGTGGTCACCTTGCCGACAATATTCTTGCGGCTGACCACTTTGCGGCTGACAACCTTCTTCTTGCCGTTCACAATGCGATAGGTCTCATAATACCTGATCCGCTGCGTAATGGGCTGCACGGATATTTCATGGACGCCCACATAGGTGCTGATGTCAGCAACGCGTTTCTGCCCCGCAGCCAGGATGAACGGGCAGGCGGACGTGCAATATCCGCGCCCTGTCATCGCAAGACCCCGGTAAACGCCCTTTTGTGATTTTGGCAGTTTGCAGGATTTGGCGAGCGGGCTGCAGTCTGAATAAAGTGTCCAGCCAACAGCCACATCGAGCTTGCGCTCGCGGATCATTTCGCCAATCGCCAAGGCTGAAGTCACATCGCCACCCGGAGAGGTGATGATCACAGGCAGCTTGAGTTTGCCAACCTTCTTGAGGAATTTCCGAAACTGGCTGGCCGAGCTTTGCATGATCTGACCCTCGGCAGCTATCCATTGCGGGCAATTGGGCTCGCAACCCGTAACGCTGCTGCGCACGACGTAAAATGTCATGGCGGGAATTTCCGGCTCTTTTGCAACGGGCTTTTTTTGGGTGGCCGCCTGCACGGTGCTGAACAGGGCGAGCAAGCACAGGGCCGCCAACACCAATCGCCAAACCCGAGACTTCATAGTCGCCCCACACGAACTCAATGCATCAACTCAATATTGAGCAGGGATGGAAAAACTTCAAGAGTGCAATTAGAAATCGTGGCTGAACATGATTTTTCCCGTCAGCACATCAAGTCCATCTGTGCCAAGGCCCTCATAGGTGGTTTCCACTGAGAATTGTGAACGATTCTGCCGGACACTGAAGCTTCCAATTTCATGATTGCCCGTTATCACGGCATTCAGCAGCCATCTCTCGGTGTCGAAGTCAGACACTATGTCAGGTGATAAACGCGTGCCTTGCCGTAAACCGGCGTCAACAGGCCCTCTTTCCGGGCTTTTAGCTGCAACGACAGGAACTGCGAGTAATGCCGCGACTGGGCCAGATTGCCACCGTGGAACCATAAGGCATCCTGCTGGGTGGGCTTCCACATGTTGCGCTGTTCGCCTTCCCATGGGCCGGGGTCTTTGGTGGTGCAGGAACCCAGGCCCCAAACCTTGCCAACCTTGTCGGCCACTTCTTGCGAAATGAGCCTGGCCGCCCAGCCATTCATAGAGCCATAGCCGGTTGCGTAGACGATGAGATCGGCTGGCAACTCCGTGCCGTCGCTGAAGCAAACCGAGTGTTCCTTGATGTCCGTCACATTGACATTTGACTTGAGCTTGATGTAGCCATTGCAAATCAATTCTGATGCGCCAACGTCGATGTAATAGCCGGAACCCCGGCGCATGTATTTCATCCCAAGGCCCGACTCGTCATCGCCAAAATCATGCATGAAACCTGCTTTTTCGAGCCGCGCGTAGAAATCCGCGTCACGCTTTTTCATTTCCTCCACCATCTCGATGCCGCCCAGATGTTTAATCCTGTAGGGCACCGCGGCAGTGATAAGATCAGCCTTGTGAACGTCAATGCCGGAAGCCACGGCTTTTTCAGAGTAGATGGGCCCCAGGTCCAGTTCCATCAATGTGCTGGATTTAGCCACGTGGGTTGACGAACGCTGGATCATGGTGGCATCAGCACCCACCTCCCACAGGGCCGCGCAAATATCGTGGGCTGAATTGTTGGAACCGATCACCACGCATTTCTTGCCGGCATACCTGTCGGGTCCTGGATGAGCGCTTGAATGGTGCTGCTCACCCTTGAACTTTTCTATGCCGGGAAATTTCGGCAAGTTGGGAACGGCCGACATGCCCGTTGCCAGCACCAGATGCTTGGGCCGCAGTGTTACGGGCTTGCCACTCCGGACAACATTCACCGTCCATTCCTGCCTGGCGTCATCAAAGGATGCCCTTTCGCACAGCGTGGAACCCCAGTAATTCAGTTCCATCACCTTGGCGTACATTTCCAGCCAGTCGCCAATTTTGTCCTTGGGCGAAAATATCGGCCAGTGATCGGGGAAGGGAATATAGGGCAGGTGATCATACCAAACCGGATCATGCAGGCAGAGCGACTTGTAGCGCTTGCGCCAGCTGTCGCCGGGCCGTTCGTTTTTTTCCACAATAATCGTCGGAACGCCGAGGCGCTTGAGCCTGGCGCCCAGCATGATGCCACCCTGGCCACCGCCGATGATAACCACATAGGGCTGCTCGTCGGCGCCCAGGCGCGCTTCTTCCTCCGCCTTGAGTTGCAGCCAGTTCTTGCGGTCCTTAACTGCGGTATGCTCGAGGCCAAGTTGACGGCGGGGGCCCGCCTGTTCTTCGTGGCCTTTCAACTCGACCATGGTCGTGAGCAGCGTGAAGCATTTCCGCCCTTTGAGCTTGAGCACCCCGCGCCCCCGCGCCACGGCCGTTTCAAAGGTGAACCAGCCCTCGGTAACGCCATCAGCAATCCTGGCCTCACCCTCGATTTTCCAGTTTGATGACTTCACGTGGGCAAGCGTTGCCTTGAGCATGGCTTCAATGTCGCCGCGGCCCTCGAGCGTGATGATATTCCAGGTGAAGGAAACCAGATCGCGCCAGTAGCATTCCGTGTCGAAAAGCTTCGCGGCAGATTTTGCATCGCCAGCCGTCAATGCACTTTCAAATTTGGCGAGCCATTTCATAATGGCGCTGGTTGCAGCTCTGCTCACGTGTTTTCTCCCCTGTTTACAAGCCACTTTGGGGCATTTTTTTCAGGCCCGCAACGGTCAATGGTGATCTCAAAACCACATTTGCGCCATGCTGACAACTTCTTGCCACCCATGGCTTATGCTGTTTGAGGTGCAATAATTTGACGGACAACAAATCTTGATCAACACCGCGAAATACCGTCTCGGTCTCATCCTGGTGACCACCTCGGCCATCGCCTGGAGCACGGCGGGCCTGTTCACGCGGATTGTGGCGCTGGACAGTGCGACGATGCTGGCTTGGCGTGGCATCTTTGGAGCGCTTGGAATGTTGCTCGTAATTCTTGTGATGGACCGCAAAAACACATTGTCAGGCTTTCGCAAACTGGGCTGGCCCGGCTGGCTCTATGCCGCTCTCGGCGCTCTCGGCATGATTTTTTTCATCACGTCGTTCAGATATACAACGGTTGCCCACGTTGCCGTCATCTATGCGACAGCGCCTTTTATCGCCGCCGCATTGGGCTGGGCTGTTTCGCGCGAAAGGCCGGGCGGCAGTGCAATCGCTGCCAGTTTTGCAGCCTTGATGGGCGTGGCCGTCATGGTGGGATTGGGAACCGAGGGTGGCCTTGTTGGCGCTTTGCTGGCGTTCGGCATGACCATCTGCATGGCGCTGCTGATGGTCATTGCCAGACATTATCGAGAAATTCCTGTCATGCCCGCTGCCTGCCTTTCAGCTCTCTTGAGTGCTTTGGTGTGCTGGCCAATTGGTGATCCTTTGGCCGTTTCGAACTATGAGTTGCTGGTTCTCGCAGCATTTGGTCTCGTCAACTCAGCAATAGGTCTTGCCCTCTTCACGCTGGGCGCCAGGCTTTTGCCAGCCATTGAAACAGCCCTGATTGGATCACTGGATGCGCCCTTGGCGCCCCTGTGGGTGTGGCTGGTGTTCAATGAAACACCCAGCGCCAGCACAATGCTGGGGGGTGCAATCGTATTTGTGGCCGTGGTTTCGCATGTCGTGGCGACTGCAAGGCGACAGCCTTGAGTGCAACGTCAGCTTCTTAGAATGCCGCCGGTCGCCTTGCTGACACCTGAAATTATTCTCTGCGAAACCGCTTCGATGTCTTCATCGGTGAATGTCTTGTCTTTCGGCTGCAGCGTCACTTCGACGGCATAAGATTTTTTGCCGCCTTCCAGCTTGAACACGTCGAAGATGACGGCATCCGCAATCAGCGCCTTGTCGGCGGCCTTGGCGGCCTTGATCAGCTTGTCGGCTTCAACCCCATCATCCACCACAAAGGCAAAATCCCGTGACACCGGCATGAGATCAGACGCATTCAACGCGGCGCGCGTGGCGCTTTTGGATTTTGGAACCGGGATTGAATTCAACACCACTTCGAATGCCACCAACGGCCCCTTCACATCCATGGCGGAAAGCACGCGCGGGTGAACTTCACCGAAGTAGGCCAGTTTATTCTGCGGGCCCATTTGAATGGTGCCAGAACGTCCGGGGTGAAACCATGGGGGCGCACCGCCCACAATTTGCAAACTTGCAACCGCAGCACCACTGGCTTCCAAAACCGCCAGCGCATCAGCCTTTGCATCAAAGGCATCAACGCTACGCGCCCCTCCTTGCCAGTTGCGCGAAACCGCTGCCCCGCGACGAATGCCAGCAGCCCTCAGCGTTTCGTCCTGTGGGCGATCACCCGCATAGGCATGGCCCACTTCACTGAGTGAGAGATCACTGAAGCCACGTTTCGCATTTCGCCCGGCCGCTGCCACCAGATTTGGAATAAGCGATGGCCGCATGTCGGAAAGCTCCGAAGAAATGGGATTTGCCAGTTTCAGTTCCGCTTGCCCGCCGCCGAATAATTTGGCGTGCTCTTCGGGAATGAAACTCCACGTCACGGCCTCATTAAACCCCCGCGAAGCAAGCGCGCGCCGCGACGCCAACATGCGTCTTTGCAGCGTGTTGAGAACCGGAGTGGCAATTGGATGCGTGCGCTCCATGGCAACGGCCGGAACATTATCCAGGCCATAGATGCGGCAAACCTCTTCAACGAGATCAGTCTCGCCGTGAATGTCTGGTCGCCATGAAGGTGGCGCACATTTCAATCCATCTGCGGTATCCGAAACCGAAAAACCAAGATCAGTCAGAATTGCGGCCTGCCGCTCAAGCGGAACATCAACCCCGATCAGGGTTTTAACCCGCGTGGCCCTTAACGTGTAGGATCGCGCCGTGTTTGGAACCTCACCTGCAATAACCAGATGTGATGGAACGCCACCACAGAGATCAACAATCATCTGGCTGGCGATTTCAGCGCCCGTTTGGGTGAAAGCTGGATCAACGCCGCGCTCAAAGCGGTAGCGGGCGTCCGAAATGATGCCAAGCTTCCGTCCCGTGGCCGCTGTGCGCAAGGGATCGAAATAGGCAGCCTCGATAAATACATTTGTGGTTGTCTCTGAACAGCCAGAAGCCATGCCCCCCATGACGCCGCCAATGGCTTCCGCTGAATGGTCATCAGCAATCACCGTCATTTCTGATGTGAGGGTGTAGCTCTTGCCATCAAGGGCCAGAATTTCCTCACCATCACGCGCCATGCGGGCGCAGATGTTGCCCTTGACCTTGTCCGCATCAAACACATGCAGCGGCCTGCCATAGGCGAAGGTGATGTAGTTGGTGATGTCAACCAGCGTTGAAATCGGGCGCAGTCCAATGGCCTTGAGCTGCCGTTGCAACCAATCGGGCGAGGGGCCGTTTTTCACGCCCCTGAAATAGCGCCCCACAAACAGTGGGCAGGCTTTGGTGTCGCCCTCAAATTTCAGTGAAACCTTGATGGGTGAATCAAATGTCCCGGCAACGGGCGTGGCATTCAGAGGCTTGAGTTTTCCCAATCCCTTGGCCGCCAGGTCGCGCGCAATGCCGTAAATCCCCAGCGCATCAGGCCGGTTCGGCGTCACCTTCACATAGATCATCGGGTCATCAAGACCCAGCGCCTTGACAGCAGGCGTGCCAACCGGCCAATCGCCTTTCACGTCGATGATGCCGTCATGTTCATCAGAGAGCAGCAGCTCGCGCTCCGAGCACATCATGCCCTGGCTTTCGGAACCCCTGATCATGCCAAGTTCCAGAACTTCGCCGCTCGAAGGGATAACAGCACCCGGCAGCGCTATGATCGCCTTCATGCCGGTGCGCGCGTTTGGCGCTCCGCAAACAACCTGAATGACGCCCCCATCCGTTTCCACTTTGCAGAGCTTGAGCTTATCCGCATTGGGATGCTTGGCCGCCTCAATGACATAAGCCACCTTGAAAGGCGCCAGCTGCTTCGTCTTGTCAGAAACCTCCTCAACCTCAAGCCCAACGCCAATAAGGCCATCGACAATCTGCTCAAGGGTGGCTGTGGTATCGAGATAGTCCTTGAGCCAGGAGAGGGTGAATTTCATGATTGCAGTCCCATTATTTTTCTCTCAGGCACATGGCTGAATTCTGCGAAGTAAGTTTGGTCTCTAGGATTCAATGTCCACAATACTCCATTTTTCTTTTCTTTCAGGGTGGTCGCCATTTCTTGTTTTAGTTGCAATACATATCTTCCCAATTTTCTATCGGTAGTTTCACCGAATTGACGGGCTATGACTTCAACTTCATACTCACCCATTGGATATGGTTCTTTAAGGTCAGCACTTGGATCGGGATTGAAGTGGTGATTAGCCAAGAAGCCATTTTTTCCGACGAATAACCCGCTGCCACGATCTAGGGAGTTGGAATCCGCTTTTGTATGGCCCCAGAAGCTGAATACAGACTCTCCGCGCGGTGACCTTACAAGTAGGTACATGTTTTCCAAGATACGCCCGCTAGTTGATGTCGAAAACAAAAGCGTACGCAGAAAAATTTTAGGTCTTAAATCATCCCATCCAAAGAAGAAAATCGTAGGCTTGGTCATTAGGATTTGACCTTGCCGCAAATGGGAAAGCCATAATGTCAGTCCCGACACGCCAAGAGCGAGTATTGATATCAACACTCCGAAGACCGTTATGGTGATGTCTTTGCTCAATCAATCAATCCGGAATTTTACAATGTTATCCAATTGACCCCATTGTGGGGACCATTGCAGCATTCGCCCTCGCCCGTGCGCAGCATGGGAGAGGGTGCCCGACAGGGCGGGTGAGGGCTCTTTCTTTGTCGACCAAGGGGCCCTCATCCGGCCTTCGGCCACCTTCTCCCATCCTTTGGACGGGAGAAGGCGATAACTGGCGGAGACGGAATTCATGACAATCCCCCCGGCAGTGTAGGCACCTGCAGTGCCTTGAATCCGTAGTGCCGCAGCCAGCGCAAATCCGCTTCAAAGAATGCCCGCAAATCCGGAATGCCGTACTTCAGCATGGCGATGCGGTCGAGCCCCATGCCCCAGGCAAAGCCCTGGTATTTCACGGGATCAAGCCCGCCAGCCTTGATCACATTGGGATGCACCATGCCGCTGCCCAAAATCTCCAGCCACGAAGAACCCTGGCCGATTTTCACCTGGCCGCCTTCCCATGAGCAGTTGATGTCCACTTCCATGGAGGGTTCCGTGAACGGGAAATGCGAGGCGCGAAACCGCATCTTCACGTCGTCAACCTCAAAGAAGCTCTTGCAGAACTCCGCGAGGATCCATTTGAGATGGCCCATATGGGATGTCTCATCAATCACCAGTCCTTCGATCTGGTTGAACATCGGCGTGTGCGTCATGTCACTGTCGCAGCGAAATGTGCGGCCAGGCGCGATGATCCGGATGGGCGGCTTTGAAGACAGCATGGTGCGGATTTGCACCGGCGAAGTATGCGTGCGCAAAACCATGCGGCTGCCATCAGCCTTCTCGTTGAAGTAAAACGTATCATGCTCCTGCCGCGCCGGATGTTCCTGCGGAATATTGAGCGCCGTGAAATTGTGAAAATCATCCTCGATGTGCGGGCCCTCTGCCACGGCAAAACCGAGATCGCCAAAAATCTGCACCACTTCTTCCCAAACTTGGCTGACCGGATGAACCGTGCCACGCGGATCAGCCCGCGCAGGCAATGTGATGTCAATTTTTTCAGACGCCAGACGCTGCTCAAGCAGCACTTCCTGCAGAACCGCCTTCCGCGCTGCAATGGCGTCCGTAACCTTGTCCTTCAAAACATTGAGCGCTGCTCCAGCAACTTTCCGCTCATCCGGCGACATGGCGCCCAATGATTTCATCTGTTCGGAAATCGAACCCTTCTTGCCAAGCGTAGCAACGCGGATGGCCTCCAGCGCCGCCTCGTCAGACGCAGCCGCCACCTGTTGCAATATGTCTTGTTCGAGCGTCATGAAAACTGATCCTTGAAACGAATTGGCCGGACCCCATAGTGTGTACACACTTAACGGCCCGGCCAAGGAATTCTAAAAATGTGAGCGTCTACTTACTGAGCAGCCTTGGCCTTCTCAACCAGCGC
>JANNXN010000144.1:0-7839 GCA_031409595.1 Rhodobiaceae bacterium | reverse complement strand
ACAGTTGCGACCACGGCCCTCAGTTTTGGCACCCAGCCAGACCTGGCCACCGCGCGGACCACGACAAACACAGTTTCCGTTACCTGCACAACCGGAACGCAATATGAAATAGGCATGAGCAACGGCTCTTCGGGCGGCACGGGACCTACGGCGCGGCTCATGAAAAATGTCGCCACAGCGCAAGCTGTAACCTATGGGATTTATCGCGATGCGGCCCGCACGAGCCCATGGGGCAATACGGCTGGGACCAACACCCAAACGGGCACTGGCAACGGCCTGGTGCAACCCTATACCGGGTATGGGCTTATCCCGGTTCAACCCACGCCACCTGCCTTGCTTTATAGTGATTCCGTTGTCGTCACCGTCACATATTAGGCCTTGGTCTCTGGCATCTGCGTGTATTAAAGGACTAGCGGGAACCAAGGGGACGGACCATCTGCAATGCCGGATTCCAAGAGTTATTTTGTTGGCGTAGATACGGGCGGCACATACACCGATGCCGTTATCATAGAGCACGGCAGTCACAGGATTTTGGCCTCCGCCAAAGCGCTGACAACCAAGGGCGATCTTTCGATTGGTGTTAAGGAGGCGCTGTCTGCGGTCATGGCTCGTTTGCCAACGCGCGCAAAAGCGTCGGATATCGCCATGGTTTCCGTATCGACGACGCTTGCCACGAATGCCGTGGTGGAAGGCCATGGCAGCCCGGTCGGGATGTTTCTTGTTGGTTTTGATCAGCAGATGGCCGATCGCACCGGCATCGCCAAGGCCTTTCCCGGCCTGCCCATAAGAATGATCAGCGGCGGGCACGATCACAATGGCGATGCGAAATCACCGTTGGATGTGGCTGCTATCGAACGGGAGACAGCCTTGTTGGGTGGGCAGGTTTCAGCATTTGCGGTTGCCTCAACTTTTGCGGTTCGAAATCCGGCCCATGAGCAAGAGGTCCGAGAGATCGTCATGCGGGTCGCGGCAAAGCCCGTCACGCTATCGACTGAGCTCACCTCATCGCTTGATGCACCCCGGCGCGCTTTGACCGCCGTTCTGAACGCACGGCTGATTTCGCGCATATCACTTCTGATCGATGCAGTTCGATCCGCGATGGCTGAATTGAGAATTTCATGCCCATTGATGGTGGTGAAGGGCGACGGCACGTTGGCTCGCGCGGAGAACGTGGCGTTGCGGCCGATCGAGACCGTGTTATCTGGTCCGGCTGCCAGCCTGGTTGGCGCCAAGTGGCTTGCCAATCTCGATGATTTCATCATGTCGGATATTGGCGGCACGACGACTGATATCGGGGTTTTGCAAAATGGGCGGCCAAGGGTGGCCGAAGAGGGGGCTGAGGTCGGCGGCTGGCGCACAATGGTGCGCGCGATTGACGTGAAGACCATCGGTTTGGGCGGTGACAGCGAAGTGAGCATCACCCTTGATGGCTCTGTCAATCTCGGGCCGCAGCGCATTGTGCCGATTTCGCTCCTGGCGCATCGCTATCCTGAAATCATTGCCATGCTTGCAACCGATCTTGCCGATACTGAGGGTGGCTCCCAGCATGGGCGCTTTGCGGTATTGCCATTTGGAAAATCAACCCAGCAGGAAACCAGTGGATTGGGACCCCGCGAAATTGAACTGCTGGCCATGGTGAATGAGCGGCCAAAACCACTGCGGAAAGTTGCGGTGTCATCGGGGGCCCAGCGGGCCTTGTCATCACTTCGCAAAAAGGGATTGGTTCAACTCTGCGGTTTCACGCCATCTGATGCAGCGCATGTGCTTGAGCTGCAAGACAACTGGTCGCAGCCCGCAGCGCTTCTGGCTGCTCAATTGGCGTTTCGGTTTCGCGCCATGAAGCTTGGCACGGCAGAGCAGGTCAAAGAATTCTGCCAGGAGATTTGGAGCGAAACGGTCAGGCTATCAGCGCGGGCCGTGGTGAGCGCTGCAACTGGCGGGCCGATTGAAAATAATTCCCTGGTTGATGCGGTGTGCAGTGGCCGCCCGACAATTGGCTTGGCGAAAATAAGTGTTTCGCCGACAGTTCCGATTGTTGCCGTGGGTGGTCCGGCGCGCATCTTTTACGGTGAGGTGGCAAGACGGCTGCAGTGCACGGTTGTTTTTACAGATCATTGCGAAGTGGCAAATGCGATTGGCGCTGCGGCGGGCCTGGTGGCTCTCAGGGTTTCTGTTTCAATCGAGGGTGATGGCAACGGTGCGTTTCGGGTTCATGGGGGGCAGGGCACTCAGGTGTTTGGAACGGGTGCTGACGCTTTGAGCTTTGCCATTCGTTCGGCACAAATGCTGGCGGAAAACCTGGCGCTGAGTGCAGGCGCGATTGAACCCCGGATCAGCATTGAGACAAAGAAGTATTATTTGCCCGATGCGATGGATGACAATGGCTTGCTGAGGGCCGAAATTGTGGCCGAAGCCATCGGGCGCCCTTCGCCCTGACAGTCAAATAACTCAACACTTTGCGTATGAATTCATTGGTTCTTTACTTTGATTAACGGGTTGCTGAAAAGCTGCGTTTTTTATGCCAATGAAATTGCGGCGGAAAGACACTGTTAACTACAATCTTGGTAGTCTTGACGATGTATGCTGGGAAACAATGTGAAATGACCTCTTCTGCCGCTTCTGCCAATGCTCCTCCTGCGATTGCGGGGTGGGATGAATTGGGGCCCAACGCCCCGTCCTGGAAAATTGAAAAGGATAAACCCCCGATTGAATTCGGGATTCCGTTTTTGCCAGAAAGAACTGGCGCAGCGCATGAAAAGCTTCTCGCGAGCCTGCCTGTCATGTTGCATGCGATGGATGCTTCCGGGCGTTTGTATTCCGTTAACAAATACTGGTGCGACATATTGGGTTACGCGCCCAAAGACGTCATTGGAAAATCATTCAATGAATTGCTGACGGCCGAGTCACGCTCACATCTGGTCACCAAGATCTATCCGCAGTATCTGCAAACCGGCTCATGCCAGGGCGAAGAGATATTCGTTCGCCGCAAGGATGAAACGCTGGCGACTGTGACGCTTTCGATGAATGCCCATCGCAACGACAAGGGCCGGGTTGAGCGCACCATTTGTTTGCTTCAAGATGTTACGGATCGGAAAATCGCGGAAATTGCTTCGACCCGCAGTGACCAGAGATTTCGTGGCGCATTTTCGGTAGCGGCGCACGGCGTGGCGCTTGTTTCACCGACCGGTCAAATTGAATTGGCCAATGCAGCGCTCAATTACATGCTTGGCCGTGGTGACAGTGAAAAACTGAATGTTGCGTTCGATGAAATTCTTTACGCGGACGACCGCGGGCCATTTCTGAATGGCATGCGCCAATTGCTGAGCGGCGAGATTGCGCTGCTGAAGCAGGAGTTGCGCTATGTGACCGGCCCGGGCGGCCTGGTTCACGGCGCCACAACTGTTTCAATGGTTAGAAGTGAATCCGGTGAAATTGAGCAGTTGGTCGTCCATGTCGTTGACGTGACAGATCGGAAGCTGATTTCGCAGAGGCTTTATCAGGCGCAAAAAATGGAAGCCATTGGTCAGTTGACGGGTGGTCTTGCGCATGACTTCAACAATATGCTGACGGTCATCATTGGCAGCCTGCAGCTATCGGAGGCCGATGGCGGCAAAAGCGGCGCCATGTCGTCTCGCATCAACGCCGCAATAGAGACTGCCCGGAAGGGCTCCGTCCTGACCAAACAGTTGCTGGCGTTCGCGCGGCAGCAACAACTTGAGCCACAGGAAGCCAATGTCAATGATATCGTTGTTGGCATGCAACCGCTCATTGCCAGCACGCTGGGTGAAAATTTTGAAGTGAAAGCGCATACAAGTGATGGATCGCCTCATGTGAACGTTGATCGTGCACAGCTCGAGGCCTCCATTCTCAACCTCGCGATCAACGCAAGGGATGCCATGCCTGACGGCGGGGCACTGACGATTGAGACTGAGCTGACCCATCTGGATCAAGAATACGCGGAGAAGCACCCTGAAGTCATGCCGGGTCCGCACGTGATGATTGCGGTGTCTGACAATGGCGGGGGCATGACGCAGGAAGTCATGGAAAAGGCGTTCCACCCATTCTTCACGACAAAAGGATCCGAGCAGAGCTCAGGTCTCGGGCTTTCCATGGTTTACGGCTTCATCAAACAATCGGGCGGGCACATAAACATTTACAGCGAAGTAGGGCATGGCACTTCAGTGAAGATGTATCTGCCGACACGCACGCCAACTGTTGCAAAAGCGCAAGCGCCTGTTGCCGGGCCATCTCCGACCAACACGCTACCCGCTGCAAAGTTGCCTGCCCAAGCCAAACGGAAAATCAAGATTTTGGTCGTTGAGGATCAGGAAGCCGTGCGCGCTGTCGCTTGCAGTTTCCTTGAGGACTTTGGATATGACGCGGTTGAAGCAGGCGACGGATTCCAGGCTTTGGCCAAATTGCAGGAAGATGCGGATATCGATCTGATGTTCTCGGATGTCGTCATGCCAGGCGGCATGAATGGATTTGACCTGGCGCAGGCTGCAACTGGAATGCGGCCCAGTCTCAAGGTCGTCCACACATCGGGCTATCCCAAGGGAGCGATGGTGCATCAGGATGAACCACGCTTCAAGCAGGGCCATATCATCATGAAACCCTATCGCCGGGAAGAGCTGCTGAAAATCATTGGCGAGGCTCTTGAAAAGTAAGACCGGGTCTTTTCAATTTCTGGCTGGCGCGTGACCGGTTTTGAATAGCTCGAATACTCTTTCACGTCATTCGCGCACGCGGGAATGACGGTTGTATTTTTGCGTCAATCAAAATTGATCTAGCCGACGGCTTTCCTGCATGAACTTTTTGATATTGTTTCCACCACATTCGCCCGCATGGCGAAATCGAATGAGGGTACCCAGAACAACGCAAATCCTCTGGCGTCCGTTGATGAAACTCTCCATCCGGAATTTGTGATCGCATCTTCGTCAGCCTTGGCCGAAAATAACTCGAGCAGGCTGGGGGCCATAATGAGTTTCAGGTTGAACTTGTCAGTTCCCGCCTGTTCGTCGTTCGACGTATAAATGGATTTTCCGGAACTCGTGTAGACCGTGAGTGTCCACAGGGCATCGGGCAAATTCGCATCCAGCGAAACATCACCTGCCGAAAGGTCAAACCGGCAGAGCCCAAACACGGTGCCAGCAGGATATTCCGGAAACATCTTGAGTTGGGCTTCCATCGGCAGGACAAAAAACTGATTGGCGGGAATATCCTTGGCCACGGCATCCAGATCATTTTCAAAGGCGTAGCCCGGCGCAAAGAGAAGCGTTCCGATATGGGTGGCAATTGCCAGCACCACCGCAACCAGTATCCAATACAGGTGGCTCAGCATCAGCAACCTATCCGCTGAACTGTTGGCATTGTTGGCCTGATTGTGCTGTCAGAACCGCCATCATTGGAAATGAGAAGCTGAATCTCAATCTCACCGTCCGCCGCAGGCTTGATCCAGTTGCCCGGCACCGGATGATTTGAGATCGCCACGATCATCGAACCATCGCCAGCACGAACGATATCGTCAGACGTGATGACGGAGGTCGAACCGGTTTCGACAGTTGTTGACGGCGTTACCGCCAGGCTCCACCAGCGCGCATCGAACTCTGAAGTTGAGACCGCATAGACGCAACTCGCATGAAGCCTGCGGCCATCACTGTCGTAGGCATTGGAAAAAGCATTGAACAACGATTCGGCAGGCGGAATTTTTCCATCAAGAAGAAAATGCGCCAGAGCATAGGGATTGGATGATTTGCCCGAAGCCAAATCCCATTTGCGCCATGAACTGGCCTCTGAGACTTGCGTTGAGCCAATGGCATCAATGGAATAGAGCGCCGACGACCAGCCGCCGATGAGGCCGATCACCATAAGCGATATTCTTGATGTTGCCCGCACCAGCATGGATAATCCTAGAAATAATCCTTAAGGGTTTTCTTCTTGCGCTTTTTCTTGAACGCTTGAATAGGCTTAGTCAAACTCTCAAAGAAATCCTTGGCGCGTTTCTTGGTGGTATTGGCGCTGGGCAAAACCAATGTATCAGGTTCATTCCTGGCCACCCGTTTCGGCTTGCTCACCGGCTGGCTAGTGGGAGCCTTCTTCTCATTGAAGAGTGAAAACATGTCGTTGAGCACCACGTCAACACCCGGCTGGTCAGTCGTTGCAAGTGGCGTGGCCGGCGCCGTTGCATCAGTTTCATCACTCACCGGCGCCAGCGTAGTTTCAGGTTGTGCTGCAGCCGTCAGCGTATACGTATCATCAAGTGGAATTCCGGCCAGGCTTTCAGGTTTCAATCCGGCTTCAGCAACATCCATGATCTGCTTCCAGGTGGGCGCCGGGATGAGGCCGCCCGTCACCTTGTCCATCGGCGTAAAATCATCATTGCCCACCCAGACACCCGTGACATTGTGGGCGGTGAAGCCCACGTACCAGGCATCGCGGTAACTCTGGTTGGTTCCTGTCTTGCCGCCCTGTGGCGCATAACCAAGATCAGCCTTGCGCGCTGTCCCGCTTTTCACCACAGCGGCCAGCATCGAATTAAGCTCCGCAATTTTTTCTTCCGGCACGACTTGCTTGGCCGGTTGCTCGTGGGCCTTGCGGTTATAAATCAGGTCGCCATTGGGCCGCCGGATTTCCAGAATTGTATAGGGCTTGGCAAGTTTTCCGCCGCCAGCAAACGTGGCAAAGCCTGTGGTCAAGTCCATGAGGGTGAGCGAGCTTGTGCCCAAAACCATGGGCGGCCAGGTTTCCAGTGGTCCTTGAATGCCGACATCATGGGCTGCCTTGATGATGGCTGGCCGGCCAATGTCAATCATCAAGCGAACGGGGACTGAATTATAGGATTTGGCCAATGCCGTAGTCAGCGTCGTGCGGCCCGCATATTTGTTGGAGTAATTTCCAGGCGACCAGCCGCCAACCGAAACTGGCGCATCGAGAATAATGTCATCGGGCGTATAACCTTCAAGCAGTGCAGCCAGGTAAACGAATGGCTTGAAGGCGGAACCCGTCTGGCGCTCAGCTTTGGTGGCCCGGTTGAATTGGCTTTCCACATAGTCCCGCCCGCCGACGATTGCCTTCACCGCACCCTCAGGCGTCATGGTGACGGAGGCGGCTTGCGTGAACTTGTATTCCGGTCCCTGCGTGTCAATGACGGTGTTCAATGTTCTTTGTGCCGCTACCTGCAGTTTCATGTCGACCGTGGTCTTGACTTCGATCACAAAATCGCTGGTCAGTTTTTCCTGTTCGAGCAATGCCAGGGTTTCCCCATAGGCCCAATCCATAAACCAGTCAGGGCTGTCCAAATTGGTTTGCGCCACAAATTGCGCCGGCTCCCGCCTGGCTTGCAGCAATTCGCCCTGGGTTATGAAACCCGTGTCCAGCATGCGATACAGCACAACATTGGCCCTGGCCCTCGCATTCTCGATGTTCTGGTGCGGCGCGTATTTTGTTGGCGCCTTGAACAGGCCAGCCAGCATAGCGGATTCGGACAGGTTGATATCACGAACCGATTTCCCGAAATAATACTGCGCCGCCGCCTCAATCCCATAATTGCCGCCGCCCAGATAAGAGCGGTCGAGATAGAGTTTGAGGATTTCCTCTTTGGACAGCCGCGCCTCTATCCACAATGACAGAAACGCCTCGTGAACTTTTCGGCGAATGGTTTTCTCGGGGCTCAAAAACAAATTCTTGGCGACCTGCTGGGTGAGCGACGAGCCGCCCTGAACCACGGTGTTGGCCCTGGCGTTCTGCAGGATGGCGCGCATGGTGCCGATAATATCCACCCCGAAGTGATCAAAAAACCGCGCGTCCTCCGTTGCCAGAACCGCCTTGATCATGGTGGGC
>JANNXN010000143.1:0-16438 GCA_031409595.1 Rhodobiaceae bacterium | reverse complement strand
GGGACGGAAAGTTTCACGTGAAACAATTCCTAATATGGGAAACTAGCTTAAAATCAGGGCCTTGGACGCAACGAAAATTGACCCAATGCGGCGCAAGTGGTGACCAAATAGCACCAAAAAGCATGACAAAATCACCACTTTGAGAGTGTAAAAAAACCGCGAATGGGCGTGGAGACGCGCAACATAGCAGGGCGTGGCATTGCCCCATGAGCCATTGGCCCCAGCCAAACGGTTGGCCGAAGAATAACTGAGAACAGGGGAGTTGGCAGCAATCAAAGGGAAGCGTCCCCTTTTCTCGAAAAACGATTTGATGGTGATGGAGCGTGATTGTCCTCGCAACGCCTAGCTAAATCGACTCGATCATCTCTTCCACGATGTCGCGGGCTCGATAGCCTTGAACCCAATCCCAGCCCGCAAACAAATTCCAGAAGAAGCTGAGAAACGAATTGATGGAGTCGTAGTCTATGGATGCGTTTCGCTGCATCAGCATTGCCTGGGAAATCCGCTTCAATAGTTCAAACACCTCCCCCTCGCTGATGTCAGTGTTGTGCATCACGAATGAAATTTCCTGGCGCAATATCTCCATTCTGGAAAGTGTTACTTCGAGATAGTAGGGCGACATCTTGTTCGCGACCTCATCCCAGCGCGTCTTTCCATTGCCAACGTCTTGTTTGAAGTAAGCGCGAAACTGCTCAATAGGCAGGAGCTTTTCAGGGAGCGTCCCGTCAAACCCGCCATCGGCAACGGCCAGAAAATTTTCGATGCACGCCAGCTTGAACGCCCGATACTGGGTTCGAAAGCTCTTCCTAATGCGCATGCGCTTTCGGTGCTCCGGCCAGCGAACGAGAAGCCAAAAGAACACGATTGTAATCACGCACCCGGCCGCAAAATCGTAGAGCAGCTTGTTCCAGCCGCGTGCCGCGACCGAATGGAGGCACGCGCCAGCTCGGCATAGGGCATCGCGTACGAACGGGTCTTCATTGGCGACGAACATGATGGCGATGCTTACTGCGACAAGGGCAGTAAGTGGGGCACCCAGGAAGGCGAAGGCCGCGCGCACATAGGTCCAAACTCGATTCATATGGTGATTCTAACACACCCGTTACGTCGACGTCACCGTCAGCCCGATTTTCTTCGCGTTAGGGCGCAATGCAGCGAATTCTGCACTCTTTGCCAGCGCATTCGTCCCGCCGCACCGAAAACGAGAGGAAAGGGGACACTACCCCTTACCCAGATCCCCACTTTCATTGAAGTGATCCAGCACTCACCACTATCCACCTAACCCATCATCGCATCAATTTCGCCCCTCGTCGGCATTGAGGGTGCCGTCCCTGCCTTGGTCACTGAAAGCGCCGCCGCCGCGCAGGCAAAGCGCGCCGCGTCAACTTCGTTTCGCCCCTCGCCAATCGCCACTGCGAAGGCGCCGTTGAAGGCATCCCCCGCCCCTGTGGTTTCAACCACCGTCACCTTGAAGCCCGGCACATGCACCGATTGTTTGCGGTTATGCAGCAGTGCGCCATTGGCACCCAAAGTAATGAGCGCGGTTTTAGCCCCCATCTCGAGCAGCGCATCGCCGGCTTTCCGCGCCTCATCAACCGTGTTCACCGCCACACCGGTAATTTCAGCAGCCTCGGTTTCATTGGGCGTCACGTAATCACACAGGCCATAAATCGCCCCATCAATTTTCGCCGCAGGCGCCGGATTGAAAATCGTCGTAACGCCATGGGCCCGCGCAATCTCAAGCCCGCGCCTGCCTGCGGCCACCGAAGTTTCCAGCTGCGTGATAAAAACCTGCGCGTCACTGATGGCCTTCTCCGCCGCATTCACATCATCAGGCGTAATCGTTCCCGATGCGCCGGTTTCAACAATGATGGCATTGTCGCCCGTTTCGGAAGAGACAAAAATAAACGCAGCCCCGGTGGGCGCCGTATCTGAGAAAGCCACCTGCGAGGTATCAATGCCGTCCGCGCTCCAGGTCTTCAGCGCAATATCGCCAAATGAATCCCGCCCGATCTTGGTGATGAACGAGACATTTCCGCCAGCCCGCGCCGCCGCAACCGATTGGTTGGAGCCCTTGCCGCCCGGCCCCATGGCAAAGCCCTGACCCAACAAGGTCTCCCCCATGACCGGCAATCGCTTGGCGCGAAACGCCAAGTCCGCCACAAATATTCCGAGAATGGCGATGCGGGGCTTCATCATGAAGCGCTCGGCGCAATGACACCCTTCTTGAAAACAAAGCAGCCATAAAAGCGGGTTTCACCTGTGGCGATGACGCAATAGGCTTTCCTGGCCAGATCATAAAACGCAAACCGTTCAACCGAGCCCATGGGCCAGGAGCGCCCTTCCGCCTTGTCAATTTCCGCTTGAACTTCCAACTGCACCGGCAACACTTCGTTGGGTTTGCCCACAACTTCCATGCGGCCAGCGGGCTTCTCCACAAAACTGTCCAGCGGCATCACCGACAGAATGGCCCGCGCCGCGCGGCCAGCGGTCACGCCATCAATGCGCAGCAATTTCCCCAACACCGTTTGCCGCGCCACCGAATCCGCCGGAAAATTTGTATCGCAAATGATCAGGTCATCCCCATGCCCCATGGCCCGCAGCGCATAAAGCACATCGGCATTCAACAAAGGATCAAGCGATTTGAGCATGGTTTTCTCCCAATTTTATTTCTTCCAGATTATTCCCCGGCCCCCGCCGGTCAACCACCAAAAACCGGCTTTCATGATCAAGCGCCAGCAAAGGATGATGCCACACATTGCGCGCATAGTTCACGCCCTGACGCCCGGTTGCCGTGAAAGCCCGAAAACTCGCGCCATCGCCGGGATCACCGCACACCACAACAAGCCAGGGCCTGTCCTGCAGTGGATAAAAAATCTGGCTGCCCAGGGGATGGCGTTCCATCAGTTCCAGTTGAATGGGAATGGGTCTGGCGTTTGTCTCAAAAATGCTGACATTGATCACGCCGCCTTCCAAACCCACATCCACAAATGCGAGATCGTTAAACCGGATGGCCAAGCCCTGATTGGTCGGAATTTGCTCAGCGCCGGCAATCTCGACAACATTGCCAAAATGCCTGAAGGCTTCCTTGCTGAGAGGCTCAGCGATCAGCTTCATCATCGGCGCAACTTCGCATGGCGGTTCACATCCTTGTAAAGCAGATAGCGAAATTTGCCGGGCCCGCCCGCATAGCAGGCCTGCGGACAAAACGCCCGAAGCCACATGAAATCACCGGCCTCCACTTCCACCCAATCCTGATTGAGCCGGTAAACCGCCTTGCCTTCCAGCACATAAAGCCCATGCTCCATCACATGGGTTTCCATAAATGGAATGACGCCGCCGGGCTCGAATGTCACGATGTTCACATGCATGTCGTGGCGCAAATCATCTCCAGCCACAAACCGTGTCGAGGCCCAAACGCCATTCGTGCCCGGCATGGGGTCAAGCGCGATATCCTTCTCATTCGTCACAAAGGCTTCCGGCATGGCAATTCCATCCACAGCCTCATAGGCCTTGCGTATCCAGTGAAAGCGCGCAGCGTTTTGGCTGGTATTCTTGACACTCCACGAAGCACCCGGCGGAATGAAGGCATAACCTCCAGGCCCCATAACATGCGCCTTGCCCGCAAGCGTCAGGTTCAAACTGCCTTCCACCACAAACAAAACACCTTCCGCACCGGCATCAGGCTCCGGCTTGTCGCTGCCGCCGCCGGGCCCAACTTCCATGATGTATTGCGAGAAGGTTTCGGCAAACCCCGAAAGTGGCCGCGCGAGTATCCAGGCCCGCGTCTTCTCCCAATGCGGAAAAAAACTCGTCACGATATCGCGCATCACGCCTTTGGGAATGAACGCGTAAGCCTCCGTGAAGGCCGCACGGTCCGTCAGCAACGTGGTTTGGCCGGGATGCCCGCCATGGGGCGCGTAGTAGGTGGGTAGGGTCATCTGTGTTCCTATGCAATGAGAATTGCGCGAAAATCATTGACGTTTGTGAGCGTCGGCCCGGTTATGATCTGGTCAGAAAGTGCTTCAAAAAAACCATGGCCATCATTATTGGAGAGCGCTGTTGCAAGGTCAATGCCCAATGCGCGGGCCCGCGTTGAGGTATCAGGATCAATGAAGGCGCCAGCCACTTCGCGCCCGCCATCAACGCCGTCCGTATCGGCGGCAAGCGCCGTAATATTTGGAGCGCCATTGAGCTTCAAAGCCAATGCCAGCAAAAATTCAACATTGCGTCCGCCCACCCCCTGCCCCTTGATTGTCACTGTCGTTTCCCCACCCGAAATCAAAACACACGGCGGCGCCACAGGTTGCAGAAAGCGCCGCACCTGCAAAGCTATGCCCGCCATCACAAACCCCACATCACGCGCTTCCCCTTCAATGGAATCGCCCAGTATAAGCGGTGTTATACCTGCCCCGCGAGCAACCCCGGCCGCCGCCATGAGGGATTTCTGTGGAGAGGCAATGAGATGTGTTTCCGTATTTGTGAGAGATTTCGGCGTTTCATCAACCCCTGCCTCCAGATGACGCTTCACGGCAACAGGAACCTCAATCCCATATTTCGCGATGATGGCGCGCGCTTCCGCAAAAGTCGTGGGGTCCGCAACCGTCGGGCCAGAACCAACAGCAGCCAGATCATCGCCCGGAACATCAGAAATAATAAGGCTCACAACTCTGGCGGGATATGCCGCCAACGCAAGTCTGCCGCCTTTGATGGCCGACAAGTGCTTGCGCACGCAATTCATGTCAGCAATGGGTGCCCCGCTCTTGAGCAGCGCCCGATTGACCGCGCGCTTGTCTTCAACCGTTATTCCATCGGCAGGCAGGCTCAATAGCGCTGATGCCCCACCCGAAATGAGCGCCACCACAAGATCATCCGCCGTCAATCCCTTCACCATGTCGAGCATGCGGCGAGCACCCCTGGCGCCAGCATCATCAGGCACCGGATGGGCCGCCTCAACAATTTCAATGTTCCGGCAAGGCGCGCCGTGCCCATAGCGCGTCACAATCAGCCCGCTGACCGGTTCGCCCCAAACCTTCTCAAACTCCGAAGCCATGGCAGCCGACGCCTTGCCAGCCCCAACCACAATCGTCCGCCCCCTGGGCCTGACCGGTAAATTCTGCGCAATACACTGCTGCGGCATTGCAGCGCCAACTGCCGCATCAAACATTGAACGCAAAATGTCCCTTGCCGTCATGCCTTTGGCATCCAGCCCAGGCCTTCCACAGTCCCAGTCTTCGGCTTGTATTCACACCCAACCCAGCCCTGGTAACCCAACGCTTCAATATGCCGAAAGATATAGGCGTAATTGATTTCGCCCGTTCCCGGCTCATGACGCCCCGGATTGTCCGCAAGCTGAATATGCCCAATATGGGGCATCAGCCGCGAGAGCGTAGCCCCAAGCTCACCCTCCATCCGCTGCATGTGATAGACGTCATATTGCAGCTTGAGATTATCTGACCCGACAGCATCAATCGCCCGCATCCCGTCACGCGAAGTATTCAGAAAAAATCCGGGAATGTCGTAAAAATTTATGGGTTCAACCACCAGAAGAATTTTATCAGCGTCCATGGCCGCCGCCGCAAAGGCTAAATTCGAAACCAGCGTCGCAAATGCCTCCTCATGCGAAACACCCGCAGGGATTATGCCAGCCAGGCAATTGACCGTCGGGCAGCCCAGCGCCTTGGCATAGGAAATCGCAACCCCCACGCCATCCTGGAATTCACCAACCCGGTCCGGATGACAGCCAATTCCACGTTCACCCCTGGCCCAATCGCCAGCAGGCAGGTTGAACAGGACCTGTTTCAAATTGTGTTTCGCCAACAGCTCGGCAATCTGCTCCGGGCGGTAGTCATAGGGTGAAATATATTCAACGCCCTTGAAGCCCGCCGCAGCCGCAGCGTCAAAACGCTCAAGCAGGGAAACCTCGTTGAACAGGAGAGTCAGGTTGGCCGAAAACTTGATCATGACGGCGGAAAATTCTCGTGCCAGTGCCGGGCAATGTCGATGCGCCGCGGGGTCCACACCTTGTCATGCGATTGCACATAGTCGATGAATTTCGCCAGCCCCCAGGCCCGCCCCGGCCTGCCCACCAAGCGGCAGTGCAAACCAACCGACATCATCTTGGGCGACCCCCGTTTGCCCTCATCATAGAGGCAGTCGAAACTGTCCTTGAGGTACTGATAGAAGTGTTCGCCAGTGTTAAACCCCTGCGGCGTTGCAAAGCGCATGTCATTGGCATCAAGCGTATAAGGAACCACCAAATGCTGGTTCACCCAGTACGGCAACTCATCATTGTAACTATCGGCAGAATATAGGAAACCACCCTCCTCAACAACGAGGCGCTGCGTGTTCATTGAGCACCGGCCCGTGTACCAGCCAAGCGGCCGCGAACCCGTAACTTCCGTATGAATGCGTATCGCTTCCTTGATTTGGCGCCGCTCCTCGTCTTCCGGCATGTCCTTGTGTTCGATCCATTTCAAGCCATGGCTGGCAATTTCCCAATCCGCTTCAATCATGGCGCGCGTTTGTTCCGGCGAACGCTGCAAGGCGGTGGCAACGCCGTAAATTGTCAGTGGAACTTTCCGTCCGGTGAAGATGCGCCACAGCCGCCAGAACCCGGCGCGCGAACCATACTCATAGAGTGTCTCCATGTTCCAATGGCGCTGTCCCGGCCACGGCACGGCCCCCACCATTTCAGAGAGAAACGCCTCAGAGGCGGGATCCCCGTGGAGAATGTTATTTTCACCACCTTCTTCATAATTGAGCACAAACTGCACAGCGACGTGAGCCCCGCCCGGCCATTTTGGATCAGGCGCAGCCCGGCCATAGCCTTTCATGTCGCGCGGATAACTGGTCATGAATGTCTCCCTGAAAATTTGTAACACAGCATCTTCACCTGAAAAAGAACTATAAAGCTGCCCCTAGGAATTATCTGTCGGCAATAGTAGGTAGGTCCCCATGAAAAAGCGCATCAAACTTGCGGCCGACATTGGCGGCACCTTCACCGACATTGTGCTGGAGGCAGGTGCAAACCGCTGGAGCGGCAAAGTTCTGACCACAACCCAAGCTCCGGAGCTGGGCGTCATCGAGGGCATCCGCATCGTTCTCGCCCAGTCGGGAATAAAACCGGGCGATGTCGGCGTCTTCATTCACGGCACAACGCTCGCCACCAACGCCCTCATCGAAAGAAAAGGCGCCAAGACCGCCTTCATCACCACCAGGGGTTTTCGCGACATTCTCGAGCAAGGTTATGAGAAGCGTTTCGATCACTATGATTTGATGATCGACCGTGCCGTTCCCCTGGTTCCACGCTCCCTGCGTTATACTGTTGAAGAACGCCTTTCCGCCGATGGCGATATCCTGACCCCGCTTGATGAATCCTCCATGCAGGAACTGGCAAGCGAGTTGCGCACTGAAAATGTGAAGGCCGTAGCCATAGGTTTTCTCCACGCCTACGCCCACAACGCCCATGAGCGCCGCGTGCGCGAAGTCCTGAGCGCTGCCCTTGCCCCCGATGTGACGATCTGCATATCAAGCGAAGTGGCCCCGGAAATCCGCGAATTTGAAAGGTTTTCCACCGTTGTCGCCAACGCCTATGTGAGGCCCCGGATGGCTGGATATTTGCTCCGCCTCAAGGATGAGCTGAAACATCTGGGTCTGCATTGCCCCCTGTTTCTCATGATGTCGGGCGGCGGACTGACCACGCTCGAGACCGCCGCCCGCTTTCCCATCAGGCTCGTTGAATCAGGACCAGCGGGAGGCGCCATTCTGGCCTCCGAAATTGCCGCCGAATGCGGGCTTCCCGAAGTCCTCTCCTTCGACATGGGCGGCACCACCGCCAAAATCTGTCTCCTCAGAAATGGCGAACCCGAACGCGCCCGCAAATTCGAAATCGCCAGAGCCTACCGGGACATGAAAGGCTCAGGGATTCCCGTTCGCATCCCCGTCATTGAAATGGTGGAAATCGGCGCCGGCGGCGGCTCAATCGCGCGCGTCGATAAATTGAACCGCATCACCGTGGGGCCAGATAGCGCAGGCTCTACCCCCGGCCCCGCCTGTTATGGCCAGGGTGGCATCGAACCTGCTGTAACTGACGCCAACCTGGCGCTCGGCAAAATCGATCCTGCTTATTTTGCCGGCGGCAAAATCAAACTCGACGAACCTGCGGCGATTTCCGCCCTGCAGAAATCCATCGGCTTGCCGCTCGGGCTGAAAGGTTTTTGGCCAGCGGCCGGCGTCACCGAAATCGTCGAAGAAAACATGGCCAACGCCGCCCGCGTTCACGCCATTGAGCGGGGCCGCGATATCGCCGCCTGTACCATGATTGCCTTTGGTGGCGGCGCACCGCTCCATGCGTGCCGCCTTGCCGAAAAGGTCGGCGTGAAGACCATCATCGTCCCTACGGGTGCAGGCGTCGGTTCGGCAATCGGTTTCCTGCGCGCTCCCATCGCTTACGAAATAACCCGCAGCGCTGCAGTGTCATTCGACAAATTCAAGGCAGCTGCAGTGAACAAACTTCTGCGGCAAATGACGGAAGATGCTGCCGCCGTTGTAACACCTGCAATTGGCAAAGCCAAAGCCACTACGCAAATCATCGCCGATTGCCGCTACGTGGGCCAGGGCCATGAAATCCGCATTTCTGTTCCTTTGAAAAACATGATTGATAGCGATGGAAAAAAACTCAAAGCGCTTTTCGAAAACCAGTATGAACAGGTCTATGGCCTGCGGATAGCAAATCAAGAGGTCGAAGCCATCACTTGGTCTGTCACCGTTTCATCAGGCGCACCCAAGCCCAAGCCTGCCCGAAAATTATCGGCCAAATCGAAACCATTGCCCAGGAGCAAACGCCTGATTTACGATCCGGCCCTCGGCAAGCAGACCATGGCTCCCGTCTATTGGCGTTTCGATCTCAAACCCGGAGCCAATTTCAAAGGCCCGGCAATCATCGCCGAGGATGAAACCTCAACCATCGTCGGCGCCAATTTCAACGCAAAAATCAACAGCTTGGGCTACATCATTCTGGAGCGCATAAAATGAGCAAGTCAGCCCTGGAAGCCATTCGAACCCAGGTGATGTGGAACCGCCTGATTGCTGTTGTTGAAGAACAAGCCCAATCACTTCTGCGCACCGCCTTCGGCACCATCACGCGCGAAGCCGGAGACCTCAGCGCCGGTGTCTACAATGCTGACGGCCACATGATTGCCCAGGCCATGACCGGAACCCCCGGCCACGTGAACACCATGGCGACAGCCGTTGCCCACTTCTTCAAACTTTACCCGCAATCCACCATGAAACCAGGTGATGTCTATGTGACGAACGACCCCTGGCTCGGCACGGGACACCTGTTTGATTATGTGGTGATGACGCCCGTTTTCTTCGGCAAGAAGCTTGTGGCGTTTTTCGCCTCCACCTGCCACGTGATCGATGTGGGCGGTGTTGGCATGTCTGCCAAAGCCAATTCCTCGTTTGAGGAAGGAACCCTCATTCCTCACCTCATGATGCGGAAAGCTGGCAAGCTCAATGAGGAGTTGATGTCGGTGATCCTCGCCAATTCCAGAAATCCGGTTGAAGTGCGGGGCGATCTCCTCTCGCTCATCAGCGCCAATGACACAGGTGCAAAACGGCTCATCGAGATGATGATGGAATTCAAGCTCACGAGCCTGGAGCCGCTGGCAAAACATATTCTCACAACGTCTGAAAAAGGCGCCCGCGATGCCATCAAGACCATGCCCGAAGGCGAATGGACTTACGAGATGCCCCTTGATGGCTATGAGAGTCCCATCGCGATCAAATCAAAACTCACAATCAGAAACGGTAAAATCACCATCGATTTTTCTGGCACATCGCCCGCATCGATATACGGCATCAACAGCCCCCGCACCTACACCCACGCCTATTCGGTGTTTGGCCTGAAAGCCGTCATCGCCCCCCATGTGCCCAACAATATCGGCTCGCTTTCCTGTTTCGATCTCATAACCGAGCCTGGCACGTGTGTGGACCCCACCAGGCCATCGCCGGTAACCGCGCGCCATGTGATCGGCCAGATGTTGGCGGATGCCGTTTTTGGCTGCCTCGCCCAGGCGCTTCCCGGAAAGGTTCAGGCTGAAAGTGCAGGTTCAATCTGGATTCTGGGTTTAAACAGCGCCCATGGCCGCGTACCCGCCAGCGAAACCGCAGGCAGCAAGGATTTCGGTGTCATCAGCATAGCCCTCGGTGGCATCGGCGGCAGACCCGGCAAGGATGGCTTGGCCACCACAGCATTCCCGTCAGGCATTGGCGCCATTCCAATTGAGGTTACCGAAAACCAATGCCCGCTTTATTTCAGGCGCAAGGAATATCTGGTGGATAGCGGCGGCGCTGGCGAATGGCGGGGCGGCCTGTCACAAACAATTGAAATCGCCAACCGCGAAAACGCCCCCTTCACCATCTCGGCGGCAACCTTCGACCGCATCAAATTCGCAGCCCAAGGCCGGGACGGCGGTTCCCCCGGCGCAAAAGGCATGGCCCGTTTGGGCTCCGGCAAAGCCATTCCCGACAAAGGCATCCACGTCATCCCCAAAGGCGACAGCCTCATCGTCGAACTCCCCGGCGGCGGCGGCTTCGGCAATCCCAAACTGCGAACAGGGGCGCTGGTGGACGCCGACGTGAAGGCAGGCGTGGTGAGCAGCGGAGCAGCCGAAAAACTTTACGGGCGGTAAGAATTAAGCCTTCACCACCGCGTCATCCCGCACCTTCTCAATTTCTGAAAGTTCTTCGTCGTGAAGCACAGCTTCGAATGCGCGCAGCCGCTTATAGATTGATATAAGCTCGACAATTGTCGGCCAGGAATTGACCAAGAACTGGAATGATTCTCGCACCTGCGCAAACGCATTGAGGATTTGGTTCATCGCTCCCAGCGTTATTTTGCCCGCAACGATGGTGGGGGCCAGCACAATATAGGGAAATATGTTGTCTGTTTGCAGATAGATTATCCGCCCGATGTTGAAGTACATATAGTTGAAGTAAAGACGGAAATAATTCCGCCGAACGGCCGCAAAGAGCTCGGCAACGGTTTGCGGCTGAGCCCGCTCTCCATCATCCTCCGCATAAACCAGCTCCTTGCGATAGGCAGCCTCAACCCTCTGGTTGCGAAACTCCAGGCCTGGCAGCCTGATGCCAATGATCGCCAGGAAGCCTGTCCCAAACAATGACCACACAATTGCAACCACAACCAGTGCATTGGGAATTTGACCAATGAGGGGAAGTTCCGTGACGCTTTGAGAAAGCACCATCAATACGGGCAAAAACGCAATAAGTGTCATCACCGAATCGATGAGCTTCACGCCCAGGTCTTCGCTTGTCTTGGAAAACCGCATGGTGTCATCTTGAACACGCTGCGAGGCGCCCTCAATTGACCTGAGCTTTGGCCAATTCTCCATGTAGTAGTTGTTCATGGCAGTGCGCCAGCGGAATACATAGTGACTGACAAAAAACCGGTTCAGCACAGCAACGATCACCGCCACAAACGCAATGCCGGCAAAGTTGATCAGTTGCCCATAAAACTCCGGGAGGGTGACTTCACCCGGCTTGGAGAGGGCCTTTTGGATGATGTCGTAGAATGGCCCATACCAAGCATTGATCGCGACGCTGACCTGCACCTGAAAATAAGTTGTGAAGACAATCAGTGCCGAACCAAGAACCGACCACCGCGCCCAAGGGTGCGGAGCGTAGAAATTCCAAAACCCGGCAAACAGAGTCACCGTCACGGCAAAATAGATATAAAACCAGATGAATGGACCTGAGTAAAAAACCGCCACGCTGGCGCGAAGTAAAGGATCGTCTGAACCCGGCAATAGTCCCACGGCCGTGCCCACCGCCTCTCCCACCGTATACCAGAGCAGGATAGCGGCCACAGTCCACAGTCCGGTCGACCAAAAGAACAGTTTCGGCGCGGGGAAAAATGATACGAACATGGCTATGACCCTTCAGGTTCAGGCAGTCAAAGACAGGGTTACAACGATTCTGAACAGCCTGCGACCTTGTATCCACACCAAAAAATTCCCCTCTTTGCCATCTTGCAACGCCCGCAATTCCCGTTACAGTGAGGAATAATTGTTTCCGCTTAAGAATAATTGAGGGAGGTTCTAATGCCGTTAAGCTGGAGATTTTCAGTTCTGGGCGACCGTCACCGGGCGCTGGGTTCCAAGCTCGAGGATTGGTCCGGCATGGGAACCGCATGGACCTATGACAAGGATATCTACGAGGAACATATCGCGGTTCGCACCAAGGCGGGCCTCATGGACGTGTCCGGCCTCAAGAAAGTCCACCTCGTTGGGGCCCATGCCATCAACGTTCTGGAATATATAACCACCCGCGACATGACGAAGATTTATCCCGGACGCTCCGTCTATGCCTGCATGCTGAATGACCGCGGCCACTTTACAGATGACTGCATCGTCTACCGCACCGGCCCCAATTCCTGGATGCTGGTGCATGGCTCAGGCTCGGGCCACGAGGAAGTCGTCAAACAATCGCTGGGGCGCAATTGCGCCGTGTTGTTTGATGATGATATTCACGATCTCTCGCTGCAAGGCCCGCTGGCTGTGGAGTACCTGGCCAAGCATGTTCCCGGCATTCGCGACCTGAAATATTTCCACCACATGCAAACCACGCTGTTTGGCGCACCCATCATGATCTCGCGCACGGGCTACACCGGCGAACGCGGCTATGAACTTTTCGTCCGCGGCCAGGATGCCGGCATGATCTGGGACCGCATCCTTGATGAAGGCAAAAGCATGGGCATCATTCCGGTCTGCTTCAGCGTTCTCGATATGCTGCGCGTTGAAAGCTACCTGTTGTTTTACCCCTACGACAATTCGCAGATGTATCCTTTCGCCAATGAGCAACCCGGCGACAGCCTGTGGGAGCTTGGCCTCGACTTCACCGTAAGCCCCGGCAAGGTTGGATTCCGGGGAGCCGAGGAACACATTCGCCTCAAGGGCAAAGAGCGCTTCAAGATATTCGGCCTCCTGATCGAAGCCGATGGCCCGGCGGACTTGGGCGATGAAGTTTATGCGGACGGCAAGAAAGTTGGCACGATCACCTGCCCCTGCTATTCAAAACTCACCAAGCGCTCCATGGCCATCATGCGCGTTGACGTGGCCTGTGCCAAGCAGGGCGTCAAACTGGAGGTGCGCGGCAAGAAGATGAAAGCCAAAGCCATCGCCCACACCATCAGCTTCGACGATCCGGAAAAGAAGAAACGGAACGCGGTTAGATAAATGCTTGTAGTCGGAATTAAAAGTCGCCCGGTCTATAACGGACTGGCAATTGACACCCATGCGCCCCGCCACCTCTTTGCTCTTGAGGGCGAAGGGGCCATGGCGCTGGTCGATCAGATCGCCGCAGTTGGCCGGGAATTTCTCGGCAAGTCAGAAATTCTCTATGTCGCAAGGGGCCCAGAAAACCACGCGGCAACTCTGGCCGAACTCAAACCCTTTGATTTATGGACGGCTCCAACAATTCCAATACTTCTCTATCGCCTGAAGGCCACATTGAACTCGGCAAAAATGGGCGCCAGGTTTTATGTCTCAGGCACCGAGGGCTTCATTGGTCAGGCCATGCAGGTGGCAATTGAGCACGGCATCGATTTCAACTCCATCCGCACCGAACACCGGGGATCAATGGCAAGGCGCGTTCAATGTGTTCACTGCAAGGGAATAACCGATAACGTGACAACCCAGCCCTGCACCTGTTCCCATTGCGGCCTCACCCTTCTCGTGCGCGATCATTATTCCAGGCGCATTGCGGCGTTTCAAGGCGTGTGCATTGATGCCGAGGAGCCGGGAACCGCCCCTGCCCCAGAGGTTCTATTCCCATGAGCATCAATACGGATATGCCCGTGACGGTCACCGCTATCACGCAAGTGGCAGAGAAGGTAAAGCGCTTCCGCCTCGAACGCGTCGATGGCCAGCCCATGCCGGTGTTCTCCGGCGGCGCCCATGTGGTTGTGGCGATGCGCGACGGTGAACTCCTCAGGCGCAATCCCTATTCGCTCATGTCATCGCCGCGCGATCGCTCGGCCTTTGAAATCAGCACGCTGCGGGTGGAAAATTCCCGCGGTGGTTCTGCCTTCATGCACGAGAAACTAAGGGTCGGTGGCACACTGACCGTGAGCCAACCCATCAACCTGTTTCCCTTTGATGTCCGCGGCCGCAAACACATCTTCATGGCAGGCGGCATTGGCATCACCCCTTTCATGGCCATGATGGACAGATGGCCCATGAGGATCGCTCCTTTGAACTCCACTATGCAATTCGCAACCGCAGCCACGGTGCCTATTGGCAGGAACTCCAGCAACGCTACGGCTCCGCCCGCGTAAAAATTTACGTCGATGACGAAAAGCTGTTCATCCCCGTAGATGCCCTATTGGCAGCACAACCCTTGGGCACCCATCTCTATGTCTGTGGGCCCGCTGGCATGATCGATGGCGTGCTGGGCAAAGCCCGAGACTCTGGCTGGCCCGCGCAGAACCTCCATTCCGAAAGGTTTTTGGCGCCGCCTCCTGGCAAATCATTCCGTGTCGTGCTCAAGAAATCCAGCAAGATAATTAATGTCGGAACCCATCAAAGCATTCTGGAAGCGGTCGAAGCAGCAGGCGTGGATGCGCCATTCCTCTGCCGGGGCGGAGCCTGCGGTCAATGCGAGACCAATGTCATTTCCTGCAACGGCGTACTGGAGCACAACGACCACTTCCTCGAACCGGAAGATAAAAAATCCGGCCGCAAAATCATGATTTGTGTTTCGCGGCTGAACGGCCCCGAAATTACCCTGGACCTCTAGGAGGCAACGCCGATGAACATTAAATTCAAACAGGAAACCTTCCGGGGCGATTTCACCTTTAGAAACAGTCCCGACACAATCCGGCGCTTTCCCTTCCCCTTCAATGAAGACAGCTACATGTATTCCGTCAACATGGAACCCCATGTGAAGGGCGCCCCTGGAACCGCATTCGACAGCTTGATTGATGTGGATGAGCACTACATTTCCGAAATGAAAGATCGTGCCCTCGTCCTGAAGGAAGACCCGCTCCGCTATCAGGCGCTGCCTCACATGATGACATCCCAGTGGGACACGCTTGAGCTTTTGATGGAGCAGCAGGCCGCAGGCTACCCCGAACATTTCTCACTGACCCGCGATGGCGGCAACTGGCGCTGGATCAACAAGCCGCTCGGCATCGACCAGAAATTTGTCTTTGGAGACGCTTCAACCCTGCCGCAGGAACCCTTCGAATACATCACGCGCCAAGCCCAGGGTGATTTCTGTATCGTTGATCAGCGCGATAACAACTTGTGGATGGATGCCGGCATGGTGACCACCCAGGCTGACTGGTCGCTGGATTTTGATATCGGCATGAATTTCATGGAATGGCATGGGCCAGTGCCACTCGCCCATCAGCTCGGCGTGTTTGAGCGCGCCCTCAAATTCCTGCTTAACCTGCAGCAGGGAAAGCCCGTGCGCCGCCTGAACTGGACCATGACGATAAACCCCCGCCTCGATACCAGCCCGGAAAACTACCACAAGTGGGGGCCGGACCGCGCCACCGTCACACCGGAGAATGTTGGCAATAAAGTGCACCTCCGCTGCGAATTGCAAAGCCTCTGGCGGCTGCCGCGCTCCAACGCCATTCTGTTCGTCATCCGCTGCTACCTGATCAAGATGGAAGAGCTGGTGAGCGTGCCAAAATGGGGCCGCAGGTTCCACCGGGTGCTTCGCGACCTGCCGCCGGAACTGGTGGATTACAAGGGCCTCACCCGCTACCGCCCCACAACAGTTGAATGGCTTTCAAAATATGATGACGGAAAACCCACAAGTTCCGGCATTTTCCCAGATTGAAGATTAAAGAGGAAACCACATGACACGAGTAGCAGTAATCGGAGCTGGCCCCTCAGGCTTGGCGGCCCTCCGCAGCTTTCAATCCGCTGCAAAAAAGAAAGCGAAGATCCCGGAAATCGTCTGTTTTGAAAAGCAGGACGATTGGGGCGGGTTATGGAACTACACCTGGCGAACCGGCCTGGATGAACACGGCGAACCCGTGCATGGCTCCATGTACCGCTATCTCTGGTCCAACGGCCCCAAGGAATGTCTGGAATTTGCCGATTACTCATTTGAGGAACACTTCGGCAAACCCATCGCTTCCTATCCGCCCCGCGCCGTGTTGTGGGATTACATCAAGGGCCGGGTGGAAAAGGCCAAGGTCAGGAAATGGGTGCGCTTCTCAACCCCCGTCCGCATGGTGGAGTGGAACAAAAAGAAAAAACTGTTCAACGTCACCGTCCATGACCGCAAGAAAGACCGTATGTACACGGAGCAGTTCGATCATGTGATCGTGGCCTCCGGTCACTTCTCCACACCCAACGTGCCCCACTTCGAAGGCATCGGCACCTTCAATGGCCGCGTC
>JANNXN010000142.1:0-5775 GCA_031409595.1 Rhodobiaceae bacterium | reverse complement strand
GGCGGCGCAGCCGGAGGCTGGATTGATGTGATCGACCTGCATGATGCATCTGGCAACTCATATTCCGGCGCCTTTCCGAGTGATTGGACCCTGGTGCTTACGTCCGGATCAATCACCTCAACGGGATCGGAGAACTTGACCCTGAGCACGGACTCATCAGGCTATGTGCAACACACGGATGGAACTCAGGTGAACTTCACCGAGATTGAGCAGATTCGCTGGTGAGCCACAAGGCTTCAAGCCACAACGGTAAACAAGTGTGGCACAAAATGTGGCACATCACTGAGGTCAGACATAAATAAGAACAATAAATCAATTATTTAGACATATAAAATGGCGGAGACGGAGGGATTCGAACCCTCGATACGCTTAACACGTATGACGATTTAGCAAACCGTTGCCTTCAGCCACTCGGCCACGTCTCCGATGGTTGAGGCTTTTGCCGTGATTTTCCTGATCATGCAAGCTCAACCCGGCAATATTAATATCCGACTAATTTAGTAGGTTTTCGTTGACACGGAAATCCTGACTGTTTATTCAGGCCGGAATTACTTGGCAGGAGGTTGACTTGAGCAATTCAACGCGTCGTTATTTTCTAGCGCTGGCATCAACATTGGCGATGTCCACTGCGGCATGGGCCGCTGAAGTGGTGAATGTCTATTCTTACCGGCAACCTGAGTTGACCGAACCTTTATTTGCCGCGTTCACCAAACAAACCGGCATCGAAGTGAAATCGATTTTTGCAGAGAACGGCCTGGTTGAACGCCTTGAGCAGGAAGGGCCATTGAGCCCGGCGGACGTGTTGATGACCGCTGATGTGGGACGGCTGGTGAGCGCTGTTGACAAGGGCCTGGCACAGGCCGTGGATGCGCCAGCCATCCTCGACAAGATTCCAGCCAATCTTCGCGATGCCGGCAACATGTGGTTTGGGCTCACCATGCGGGCTCGGGTCTTGTATGTTTCCAAGGAACGGGTAGCCGAAGAGAAATTCGGTTACGAAGACCTGACGGATGCAAAGTGGAAGGGCAAAATCTGCATTCGCCCCGGCAATCATCCCTATAATTTGGCCTTGATCGCCGCAATGATTGCCCACAAGGGAGAGGCGGAAGCAAAGTCATGGCTTACGGGCCTCAAGGCAAACCTTGCCGTAAAACCCAGTGGCAATGATCGTGAGCAAGCCAAGGGCGTGTTTTCCGGCGAGTGTGACATTGCCATTGCCAATACTTATTACATGGGAGTTATGCTCACCAATGAGAAGGATCCAGCCCAAAAGGATTGGGCCAAATCGGCCCGCATCGTTTTCCCCTCCTCGGAGGCCATGGGAACGCATGTCAATATTTCAGGAATGCTGCTGGCCAAGAATGCTCCGCACAAGGACAATGCAATCAAGCTCATGACATTCCTGGCGAGCGATGATGCCCAGAAACTCTATGCCCAGGGCAATTTTGAATATCCGGTCAACCCTGCGGTGCCAGCGTCCGAGATCGTTCAGGCTTGGGGGGCGTTTACGCCAGACAGTTTGAATGTGGCCCAAATCGCCAAATTTGAAAAAGCTGCGGCCAAGCTGGTGGACGAAGTTCAGTTCAATGATTAGAGCAACCGACGGTCAATTGACCGTCGATAAGTTGCTCTAACACTTTGAATCTGGCGCATCTTTCACTTCGCAAATGAATTCATTTGCTCGTCCGATGCGCTAGTGGATCGTGAGCAAGACTCGCGCTTGACGCTGGGCATCGGCAATTTCGGCCGCAGTCATTTCGGCTGAAATTTCGCAACGATATTGCTTGGCGCTTTCACTGCCCTTGAGGGCTGCAAGATTGAGCCACTTGTGCGCTTCAACATAATTTTGTGAAACGCCGCGGCCCAGGCAGTATTTGATTCCGATTTCCAGCAGGTCCTCTGCAGTTGCTGTTGCAACCGAGAATTCGATTTCCAGTTCTGTTGTATGACGTCCCATTTGATAGTCCTACCTCTTCTGTCGCTGGAAGCAATTTTGGATCAGGACTGCAAATGACTGCTTAAATGGCAGGCTTAATTATTCTAAAATTTTAAGCTTCGTGTGAACGAAGGATTGTTTCTAAATTAGCCAAATTCAATGACTTAGCGACTTGGTTGGGCAAATTTCGGACTATTTTGTTCACTCCGCATTTACTACGGGCCGACTTTCTACTGAACGGGGACAGCTACCTTGAGCTGGATCGGGAAGTGATCTGAGCCTGCGGCATTGCCAATGCTCTGGCTCTCGAGCTGCCTAATTCCTGAACTTACAAAGATGTGGTCTATGGCGACCTGGGGCAACCCGAATTGGGCGGGCCATGTCGGCAAATTCGTGAGCCTCGCCAGATTTGCCTGTGACGACAGGGTTTCAGCAATCCTTGAATAGGGTGTGGCGTTGAAGTCACCCATGACGATATGGGGGCCCACCATTGTTTCGAGTTCGCCAGCCAGATCCTTGATCTGGTTGAATTGAGCGCGCGATTGCGGAAAACGTGTTGTGTGGACGGCAAATATTGTCAGGTTGCCGAATTGCGACCCCAGTGAAGCGCGCATAAATGGCGGACCGGGTGAAACCATTTGATCGGAGATGTTGTCCAACGGAAATTTCGATAACATTCCAAACGTGCACTTGCTCGCATTGCGACACTGTGCGTTGTAGGGATATTGAGTTTTGAGCAGATCATAAATCACGTGCAGCTTGGTTCCGAATTCCACCAGCACGATCACATCGGCATTTATCCTGGCAATCTCCGACTTCACGTCTTCCACATTGGCGTTGCTGATTTTCGTGTTGAAACTTGCCACCCGCAGTTCGCGCTCACCTGCCGCAACCTTGGAAAGCTCCGATACACTTGAGCTGGCGTAGTGAGGCCACATGCTCTGCAACAGCAGCATGACAATCAGCATCACGCTTGCAGCAAGAACTTTGGCGCGCGGCACGAAGAGGCCAATGCCGAAGGCCACTACAACAAACATGAATTGCGGAGAAAAATTGGTGAATACATCGAAGGTCACCCACAGCTGCGCCAGCCGACCGGCGAGCAGACCTGCAACACCAAGTGCCACGCCCACAGCGCAACCGACAACGCCACGGCGGCGTTTTTTCGGCTTAAGCGATGCTTCTGCGTTGGGCGCAACTGGTGCAGCACCCGGCCTGATTGTTTCCGTCACTCAAAATGCCCTGTTCGGAACTAAAGCAATCTGCTTTCCATCGGCAGAATCTGTTCCGGTGTACCAAAACCCGGCAAAGCTTCAATCCGTTTTTTCCACGCGGCCACTCTTGGATACGGCATGAGATCGATCAACGCTTCTGGCGTATAGCGAACGACCGCGTAAATTCCGATATCGGCGATGGTTGGCTTTTTGCCGACAATCCAATCGGATTTGGAAAGTTCGTGCTCCAGCACGGCCAAAGCGGCTTTTGCTTCGGTGTCATACATGGTGCGAACTTCATCACCAAACTGGCGGAAACCCCGGTTGCGGGCGCGCAGGCGCAGAACCGGCAGGGACAGCTTGTCCCACTGCCAGAAAAGCCACTCGCGAATTCTGGCGCGCTCAATTGGTGTCTTGCCGTCAAACTTGCCCAGTGATTCGGCCAAATGCTCAAGAATGGCCGCGGACTGCACAAGGAACAGTTGCCCATCACGCAGCGCTGGAACCTGCCCATAACGGTTTTTGACGAGATAATCAGGTTGCTTGTGCTGGCCTTCCCGCAAATTGACGTGAATATATGAGAACGGATAGCGGCACAGGGAAAGCATAAGGCCCACCGTATAAGTGGGCCCCGACATCATGGTGCCGTGCAGCGTAAAACGCTGCTTGTCACCATTGGGTGAGGCTTTGGTTACAGCCTTGGACGCCGCTTTTTTCGGCTTCATCGGCTTTTTTTTGGCAGCAGCTTTCTTTGCTGCTTTTTTGGCTGGCTTGGCCATAGCATTACCCCACTTGCCCGGTTACGAAATAATTCTGCACACGGACTATAGCGGATAATTCCAAAAAACGGAAATATTATCTAAATATCTGAGTTAACTAGTTAATTCCCAGCCTTTTTCGGAGTAAATCGTTAACTGTTTGGGGGTTGGCTTTGCCGCCTGTGGACTTCATCACCTGGCCCACAAACCAGCCCAACATTGAGGGTTTCGCGATGACTCCGGCGATTTTATCAGGGTTTTGAGCGATTATTTCGTCAACTGCCTTCTCGATGGCGCCCATGTCGGTTACCTGTTTCAGGCCGCGGCTTTCGACGACCTGGAGGGGGGAACCGCCCTCGCTCCAGATGATTTCGAACACATCCTTGGCCATTTTGCCCGATATGGTGCCGTTGGCGATCAAATCCACGATTTCGCCAATCTGGGTGGGCGAAATGGGTGTGGTTTCAATGGTTTTGCCTTCTTTGTTGAGCCGCCCAAACAGCTCGTTGATGACCCAATTGGCGGTGGTCTTGCCATCCCTGCCCTTTGCGGTTTCTTCAAAGAAATCCGACGAAGCGCGCTCCATGATCAGCACGTTGGCATCATAGGCTGACAGGCCATATTGCTTCATAAACCGTTCGCGTTTTTCGTCTGGCAGTTCCGGCAGGCCTTTTTTGATCTGGGCCACCCAGTCATCAGCCAGTTCGAGCGGCAGCAGGTCAGGATCGGGGAAGTAGCGATAGTCATGGGCTTCCTCCTTGGAGCGCATGGACCGGGTTTCGCCCTTTTTGGGGTCATAGAGCCTGGTTTCCTGATCAATCTGGCCACCATCCTCCAGAATTCCTATCTGGCGCCTGGCCTCGAATTCTATGGCCTGCACCATGAAGCGGACTGAGTTCACATTCTTGATTTCGCAGCGGGTGCCGAATTTGTCACCAGGCTTGCGGACTGATACGTTAACATCTGCCCGCAAAGAGCCCTGCTCCATGTTGCCGTCGCAGGTGCCGAGGTAGCGCATGATCTGGCGGAGCTTGGTGACATAGGCGCGGGCCTCATCAGATGAGCGCATATCGGGCTTCGACACGATTTCCATCAGCGCACAACCTGAACGATTAAGGTCCACAAAGCTCATGGTTGGGTGCTGGTCATGCATGGATTTCCCCGCATCCTGCTCCAGGTGCAGCCGCTCAATGCCAATCTCAATGCTCTTGCCATCATCGAGATCAATGCTGACAACGCCCTCGCCGACGATTGGCTGCTTGTATTGGGAAATCTGATAGCCCTGCGGCAGATCGGGGTAGAAATAGTTCTTGCGGTCAAAGATCGAGTAATTGTTGATCTGGGCCTTGAGGCCAAGGCCGGTTCTCACCGCCTGCTCCACACAATATTCATTGATCACCGGCAGCATGCCAGGCATGGCGGCATCCACCAGCGAAACGTGATCATTGGGCTCGCCGCCATACTCAGCGGACGATCCCGAAAACAGTTTGGATTTCGAAGTCACCTGCGCGTGGACTTCCAGACCTATGATGATTTCCCAATCACCAGTTGCGCCCTTGACCCAGTCCTTCTTGTCGGCCACGCGTTTTTCAGAAATCATTTTTGCCTGCCTAGTTCTCTAGTCACGTCATTCCGGCGAACGCCGGAATCTGGTTGATATTGCCACTCTCGAAGATTCCGGCTTTCGCCGGAATGACGGCGTAGGGGAGATGGGCCTTGGTACTGGTTTGAGCTTTCAGGTTCAAGCCCCGGGATCTTTCAATTCCTTGGCGATTGCCCGCGACAGCCAGAGTGCGCCCACCAACATCACAACCATAACGCCCATGAAACCATAATGCTGCTGGTTCTGCCACAGGGCTACGCCGAG
>JANNXN010000141.1:0-9317 GCA_031409595.1 Rhodobiaceae bacterium | reverse complement strand
CCTCACAAATCTCACGCAACGCTCACGAACAGCTTTCGGCAAAGGATGCGGCATGGCAAATCACCTCCATGCCACCTTGAATCACATTCAAACCCGCTTGTGAATCCCATTTCGATTCGATCTGACCATCCGACGCTCTAGCGCACTTTTCGGCAAGCCGGAATCGGCTTGCCGAAAAGGAATCGCGCCAGATCAATACGTTGGAGCAAATCCTTATCGCAAAAGTCTTCAACTTTTGCGGGATTTGCTCTAACCAAACCTTCTTTGACGGCGATCCTGCATGGGCTGGTAGGCCGCTCTGGCGTGATACTCGCAGTAGGGCGACTTGTCCCTCGGGCTGTGACCGCAAAAACAGAAATCCTCTGCTCCCGGATCGCCAATAGGCCACTTGCAGGTTCTATCTGACAGATGAAGAATGGTGACGCGGCCACCCTTTGGCAGATCAACGAGGCGCAGCGGCTGTGGCTCAGGTATGGTTATCTGCCGCTGCAAGGGTTCGGCACGGGCAAAGGTTTTGAGAACTGCATTGCCTGCACCGGGCATGGATGGCGAACTGGCTGGCCTTCCAGGATGGCTGGGTTCGCGCGTCTTGCGGGGGGCGCGAGGTTCTGAAGAGCGTGGCTGGGTTACGCGGCCAGAAAGATTCAGGCGATGAACCTTGCCTATGACAGCGTTGCGGGTGACGCCCATGCCGAGTTTTGCGGCAATCTGACTTGCACTGTGGCCTTCAGTCCAGAGCTTTTTCAACAGCTCGACACGGTCTTCGGTCCACGGCATTTTTTCTGGGTTCATGACTTGTGGTTGCATATCATTCATTCCGAATCCCCCTCCATTCACCAAAACAAAATTCTGGTGTTTTTTCTCTCAGCCTGACTTTGGAACGCTACCTGTCGTAGCTCTAATGAGCGGACACTACTATACGCGGTAACTCAACATCAACAATCTTGGCCCACGAATTAAATGTTTTCCCCAGCTAATCGTGCAGCGAAATTTGATTAACAAGCCCTTACCAACATCATGAATCCGAATGAATCCCGCGTCCATGCGCTGTTTTGACTCAGGCCCCTGTTTTACCCCCAAAGGCCGCATTTGACCCTATGCAATCATGCACTTATAGTGAGCTCCAGCGTGTTGCGCCGTCCTTATGCGGCGCATTTTTTGCTTTGAATTCAAAGGTCCGACGTCAATGATTGCCGCAGTGTTGCCAACTTACAACCGTGCCAAAATAAATTTCGACCGTGGGCAGGGTGTGCGTGTTTTTACGCCCGACGGCGAGTCCTATCTGGATTTTGGCGCCGGCGTGGCTGTGACCAGTTGCGGCCATTCGCACCCGCACCTGGTTGAGGCGTTGATTTCGCAAGCGCAAAAAATCTGGCACACATCCAATATTTACCAGATGCCGGGCCAGGAGAAGCTGGCTGCGCGCCTCATTGAGCAAACTTTCGCCGATACGGTGTTCTTCACCAACTCCGGCGCTGAAGCACTTGAGTGTTCCATCAAGATGGCGCGGAAATATCATGCAACGAAAGGCCAACCCGAGCGCTTTCGCATCATCACATTCGAAGGCGCCTTTCATGGCCGCACACTTGCAACCATAGCGGCCGGCGGCCAGGCGAAGTACCTGGAAGGCTTCGGACCGAAGGTTGAAGGCTTCGATCAGGCGCCGTTTGGTGATCATGATGCCTTGAAGGCTGCCATCGGGCCAGAGACAGCGGGCATACTGATTGAACCTATCCAGGGTGAAGGTGGCGTTCGGCCAGTTCCCACCCAATGCCTGAAGGGTTTGCGCGAGCTTTGTGACGCGCACGGCATTCTCTTGCTGCTCGATGAGGTTCAATGCGGGATTGGCCGCACGGGAAAATTATTTGCCCATGAATGGGCAGGCATCACGCCTGACATCATGGCAATTGCCAAGGGCATTGGCGGCGGATTTCCGCTGGGTGCGTGTCTGGCCACAGAAAACGCAGCACAAGGCATGACGGCTGGGACTCATGGTTCGACATTTGGCGGCAATCCGTTGGCGACAGCCGTTGGCAACGCCGTGTTGGATGTTGTCTTGGCCGATGGGTTTCTTGACAATGTTCTGCAGCGATCGCTCAGCCTCAAGCAAAAATTGGCGCAGCTCAAGGACGAGCATCCATCGATCATTGAAGACATCCGGGGTCAGGGCTTGATGATGGGCATCAAGTGCAAAGTTCCTAACACGGAGTTTCAGGCCGCTGCAGTGGAGCAAAGGCTTTTGACCATTGCGGCGGGTGACAATGTTGTGCGCCTGTTGCCACCCCTTGTGGTTACCGAAGCTGACATTGCGGAAGCGATCCACAAGCTTCAAATGACTTGCCGTTCCTTACCACCCAAGAAAGCCGTGACCTGAGATGTCGCCGCAACATTTTCTTGATCTTTCGGATTTTGAGGGCGACACCCTCCGGGGCATTCTGCGTTCCGCCAAGAAGATGAAGGATGCGCGCGCTGGTCAATCACGCGGCACGCCTGAATTGCATGCGCCTCTTACTGGCAAGATCATCGCGCTGGTGTTTCAGAGACCGTCGACGCGGACGCGGGTATCTTTTGAAGTTGGCATTCGCCAGCTGGGCGGCGAGCCGATGCTCATATCTGCAAATGACATGCAGATTGGCCGGGGCGAAACCATGGCGGATACGGCGCGCGTCCTGTCGCGTTTTGTTGATGCCATCATGATCCGCGCGCAGCATCATGAAGACCTGCTGGAACTTGCCCAAAACGCCACAGTACCCGTCATCAACGGCCTGACTGACAAATCACACCCCTGCCAGATCATGGCGGATATTCTGACACTTGAAGAGCACGTGGGGCCACTGGCCGAACAGACCATTGCCTGGGTGGGTGATGGCAATAATGTTGCGGCTTCGTTTGTTCATGCCGTCACCAGGCTGGGCGGCAAGTTGCGGCTGGCTTGCCCGCAGCCGCTTGGTGTCAATCCGGCCGTATTGCAGTGGGCGCGCACCAATGGTGCGGACATCACGGTCACTTCATCGGCCGAGGTGGCGGTGAACGGAGCGACATGCGTGGTGACAGATGCCTGGGTTTCCATGCATGATGCAGATGCCACCAACCGCCATAACTTGTTGAAACCATTCCAGGTGAATGGCGCGCTGATGAAGCGCGCGGCGCCTGACGCCATATTCATGCATTGCCTGCCAGCACACCGGGGAGAAGAGGTTACCGCCGAGGTCATGGATGGGCCGCAATCGGTTGTGTTTGATGAGGCGGAAAACCGGCTTCATGCGCAGAAGGCAATCCTGCTTCATTGTTTCGGGTTGAAATGACAGAAGCCAAAGACACTGTCATGCCCTTCGAGGTTCGCCCTCTCGGGGTTCGTGGGCGCATAGTCAGGCTGGGTGCTGTCATTGACGATATTGTGCGCGCTCATGATTATCCGCCCGTTGTGTCAGCACTTTTGGCGGAAGCGGTGGCGCTGACGGCCATGCTGGGCGCCATCATGAAATTTGACGGGAAATTTATTCTGCAAACCAAGACCGATGGTCCGGTTGATCTGATTGTGGCTGATTTTGTTTCACCCAATGGCATTCGAGGCTATGCGCGGTTTAATCCAGCAAAATTGGAAGCGCTTTCCAATCCCACCCAGCAGGACCTGTTGGGCAAAGGCTATCTGGCCATGACCGTCGATCAGGGTTCGGACATGGAGCGCTATCAGGGCGTCGTGCCATTGGACAATTCAACTCTTGCTGATGCGGCTGACGCTTATTTTCGCCAATCGGAGCAAATTCCAACCAGGCTTCGGCTGGTTTCCGGGCCGCTTCTGGCGCGTGGTGAAAAATCCCTGCACTGGCGCGCTGGCGCCATCATGGTGCAGCATTTGCCGAGCGAAGGCGGCTTCAGCCCCATTCCGTTTTCATCGGGCGATGCGCCTGAGGGGGTCGAAGAAGATGTTTTGGAAGACGATAACTGGGTAAAGGCCAAGCTATTGCTTGATACGGTTGAGGATCACGAGTTGCTGGATCCCACACTGGCAACGGAAGATCTGCTGTACCGGCTCTATCACGAAGATGGCGTTACGGTCTATCCGGCCGCTTTACTCGCACGTCACTGCACTTGCTCGCCTGAAAGCGTTGAAACGATGCTGCGGAATTTTTCGGAGACTGACCGCAGCGACATGATTGAGAACGGCGAGATCAAAGTCACCTGCGAGTTCTGCTCGAGTGTCTACCGCTTCAAGCCGGAAACATTGGTGTAGCTGGATGTTGGCGCATGTCCTGGCCGCCAAACCGCTTCACACTTTGGCGGGACATGCGCTAGCGGCAGTGCTCCAAGAGTCTGGCCATGAACACTTCGCATTTAGCCAGCTCCGACTTGTCGATGTACTCATCGGGCTTGTGGGCCTGTTCAATGGAGCCGGGACCGACAATAATCGCCGGAATGCCGATTTGCTGAAACAGGCCGGCCTCAGTGCAGTAAGAAACTGCGTGGGCGCCGTTGGCGCCAGCAAGATGCAGCGCCAGATGTTCGGCTGGTGAATTTATTTCAGGGGCAAGACCTGGAACAACATTGGTCTGACGATTCTGAATTCCGGTGTCGGCCGCTATTTTCTTCATCGCGGGCTCGAGGCTTGCGGCAAAGCTTTCGTACCTCATCGGAACTTCTGTCGGATCGGCCGTCGGCAAAAGTCGGGTTTCCCATTGGAATGAGCACCTGCGGGGCACGATATTTTTCGCCGTCCCGCCTTCGATGACCCCCACGTGGATGGTTGAATAGGGCGGATTGAACCTGCCCGTCACGTCGCCTTTGACAATCAGGTCCTCGCGGATACGATTGATTTCGCCCAAAAGCTCGCCTGCTATCATGATGGCGTTGACGCCCTGATCCGTGAGGCTTGAATGGGCTTCGTGGCCCAGGACCTCGGTTGAAAATGTCATGGCGCTTTTGTGGGCATTGACCACTTGCATCGACGTTGGCTCACCGACAATCACAAGCTTCGGCTTTTTCATGTGATCCCTGATATGGGCAACCAGCGGCCTCACACCCTTGCAGCCCACTTCCTCATCACAGGAGAGCGCCAGGTGAACCGGGGTCTGCAAATTGGCGGCTTTGAATTTGGGCACAAAGGCTAAAATGATCGCCAGAAACCCTTTCATGTCACAGGCGCCGCGGCCGTAAAACCTGTTGTCCCGGTCGGCGAGCTCGAAGGGTTTGCTGGCCCAGTTCTGGCCATCGACTGGCACGACGTCCGTATGGCCCGACAGCACAATGCCGCCCGCGATGTCAGGACCTATGGTTGCGAAGAGATTGGTTTTCTTGCCCGCTTCATAATCCACGCGGAAATGCGGGATGTTCCAGCTATCGAGATAGGCTTCGACAAATTCAATGAGGGGAATATTGCCGTCGCGGCTGGTGGTATCGAAACCCACAAGCTTTTCCAGCATTTGTTCGGTTGAAACTATCTGGCCGCTCATTTTCAGTTCACGCTGTGGCGGTCATGGGGGCTGTCGAGGGAAAACGCGGGGATGGCGACTTCGAACTTCTCTCCTGCCTGGGTTCGCATGGTGTAACTCCCCACCATAAAACCGGTCGGCGTGGAAAGCGGACAGCCCGACGTGTATTGAAAATTTTCGCCGGGCTTGAGGGTTGGCTGCTCGCCCACCACGCCATCACCGCGGACTTCCTGCACCCTTCCAAAAGCATCAGTAATTTTCCAATAGCGCGAGCGGAGTGTCACTGTTTCCGCACTTCTGTTCTCAACTGTAATTGTGTAAGCCCAGACGTATTTCTCCTCCTCTGGCTTGGATTGCCCTTCGAGGAAATGTGGCATCACGTGGACATGGATATTGCGGGTGGCACTGCTATACATCATCCCAGTGTAGCGCTTTATGTGCAGTTTTCCACTGCCACGCGTTACCCCCTTGCGAAATATGTTAAAAATCCGCCAATAGGCCCATGACAAGCACATCCCATCCGCCGCAAGGCATTCTTCCGGCTCGCGTTATTGCTGATTATTGCACTCAGGGCTTGATCCGGCCCGAGCGGACTCTCGATGACGACCAGGTGCAGCCCGCAAGTCTTGATCTCAGGCTTGGCAAATGGGCTTACCGGGTGCGGGCTTCATTTTTGCCAGGGCCCAAATCCACGGTGGCCCAGAGACTGGAGACACTTAGTTTGCACCGCATTGATCTCACCGATGGCGCTGTGCTTGAGACGAGCTGCGTATATATTGTGCCGCTGCTGGAATCATTGAAGCTGCCGAAAGGCGTTTCGGCGGCGGCCAATCCCAAAAGCTCAACGGGCCGGCTGGATATTTTCACGCGCGTCATCGCGGATTATGCCCAGGAATTTGACAAGGTGCCGGAAGCTTATGAGGGGCCGCTTTATGCGGAAATTTCGCCGCGGACGTTTTCGATATTGGCGCGCACGGGGTCAAGGCTTTCGCAAATCAGGTTTCGCGCTGGCGCACCGATGGCATCTGATCAAATCATTCGTGACCTTCATGCCAAGGAAAGCCTGATTGCGGAAGGAGCCGTCAATATTGACAATGGGCTGGCCCTGACGATTGACTTGTCGGGCACGGATAAAGACAATCCAATTGGATTTCGCGCCAAGCGCCACTCGGGTTTGGTTGATGTGGACAAAAAGGCGGGGCTTGAAGCCTCCGATTTCTGGGAACCCATCTGGCAGCGGGGATCATTGGTTCTGGACCCCGATCAGTTTTATATTCTTGCCTCCAAGGAGGCGGTCCGCGTGCCGCCAACGCACGCAGCTGAAATGGTTCCGTTCAATCCACTGGTGGGAGAATTCCGCGTGCACTATGCCGGATTCTTTGATCCGGGCTTTGGCCATCAGTCGGGCCATGGCGAGGGTGCGCGCGCCGTTCTGGAAGTGCGTTCGCATGAAGTGCCGTTTATTTTGGAAGACGGGCAGATCATCGGGCGGCTGGTCTATGAACCGCTTACCGAAGTGCCATCACAGGTTTATGGCCAGGGTATTGGTTCCAACTACCAGCGGCAAGGCCTGAAGCTGTCAAAACACTTCAGGCCCTATGACCTGAGCAAGCGGTAAAGGCTTTACGAAGCTCGTACGCCGGTTTAGCATTGAAAACACGCGGGCGTAGTTCAGTGGCAGAACGGCAGCTTCCCAAGCTGCATACGAGGGTTCGATTCCCTTCGCCCGCTCCAATTTTTTCAAAATGTACGGCCCTGAGACATGGGTGAAAATCCTCAGAAAATAAACAGCCTTGTCGCTTGGTCGTTTCTGTGTTTCACTCTCAATGCGGCTCATCGGGCGACACGTGAGGCCGCGTGGCGCCCAACAACAAGGAAATTCTCCATGATGTCAAACAGCCTTTTTCCGCACAATAGAAGAAATTTTCGCCCGGCAATACTCGGCTGCACCTTTTTAGCGAGTCTGAGCTTAACCCTGGCCGCAAGCGCCCAAGCTGAAACTCTGGTGACAGGCCCAAGCCCGTTCACAGGATGCGTGGCGGACCATGTTGCAACTCAACCCGGCACGAATTTCCCCAATGCCGAAGTCGAGCCATGGGTTGACGTGAATCCCAACAATGCCGACCACCTCATTGCCGGCTGGCAGCAGGACCGCTGGTCCAATGGTGGATCGCGCGGATTGGTTTCAGCTTTTTCAATCGATGGCGGCGCCAACTGGACGACGGTTGTGCCGCAAGGCATCTCCCTGTGCACGGGCGGCATCTACGAGCGCTCCACCGATCCGTGGGTAACAATTTCGCCAAACGGCACGGCTTATTTCATGTCCCTGGGTTTCAAGAATGACGAGCCCTGCGGCGCTGGCGGCGATAACGCGATGCTGGTCAGCCGCTCAACCGATGGCGGCGCCACCTGGAGCGCGCCAATTTCATTGGTCACCGACACCGATGGAAAATTGTTCAATGACAAGAATTCGATGAGGGCAGACCCCTACAACAGCGATTTCGTCTATGCGGTGTGGGACAAGCTGGTCGATTTCAACTTGCCCTCGTCATGTACAACGAGCAGCGCAAAAGTGGCGGCCGTCAACAAAGGCGCCGATGGCGTTGCCGATGCCCGCGATCGTTTGCGCAAGAAGCGGGCCGGCAAGGCGATAACACCGGGGACGGCTTTTACCGGCCCCACCTATTTCACCCGCACCACCAGCGGCGGGCTTTCCTGGGAGCCCGAGAAAATGATCTTCGATCCGGGCCGCAATGCCCAGACCATCAACAATCTGATTGAAGTGCTGCCAAATGGCACGGTGATTGATTTCTTCACCCATATCCTCGACAGCGCCGATACCGCCTATCTTGGCATGGTGAAATCCACTAATCGCGGCGCCAGTTTTGGTCCCCTGCAGACCGCGTTCGAAATGAACGTGACAAGCTCCGGAACATTGACGCCAGACGCGCGTGAGCCAGTGCGCGATGCCAACATCCTGTTCGATGTGGCTGTCGACAGCGGCAATGGCAATATCTACGTGGTCTGGCAGGACGGCCGCAATATAGGTGGCCATGGCAGCATCGACCGCGTCGCCTTCTCGATGTCAACCAATGGCGGCAACAGCTGGTCTCCAGCGGTTATCATCAACAAGACGCCGTCCGCCAGCAACAAGCTGCGCGAGCAAGCCTTCGTGCCATCGGTGGAAGTGGACGCCAACCACAAAGTCGTTGTCACCTATTACGACTTCCGCAATGACACCAATGATGGCCGGGAGCTGACCGACTATTGGGCGATTTCCTGCGACATCGCGGCGGGAGCCAACTGCCGGGCGGTATCGGGCTGGGGCGGTGAACAACGCCTAACATTGAGCTCCTTCGACATGCTCGATGCACCAGTGGCGCGGGGCCATTTCCTCGGTGACTACCAGGGGCTGGTCAAGGCTGGCAGTTCTGTCAAAGCAGTGTTTGGCAAGGCCGTCAGCGACAATGTGAACGACATGTTCCTGTCGACCATACCTTAGTGCATGTCCCGCCAAAGTGTGAAGCGGTTTGGCGGAAGGGCACACGCACCAACATATTGATCTGGAGCGATTCCTTTTCGACGAGATGATTCCATCTCGTCGGGAAGCGCTCTAGCAGGCTGCTGAAAAACTATTTTTGAGCCTATTTTAGCGGCATTTGATTCTGTTTCGTTCCCTATCTGATTCACTTACGTTCACGGTGATATGAGTGTATTCATAGGTGAATTGGAGTTTTTCAGCAGCCTGCTAGAGTCTTTCTGATTTAAGTTGAAGCATACCCTGAGTTTCTGAGATAGTTGGCGCATTCCTGTGGAGTGAAGCATTGGAGGAGTTTTCCGATGCGTTGCCAGAGGCCATCGACGGTTCGCTCTTCGGCTTTACGCAAC
>JANNXN010000140.1:0-7382 GCA_031409595.1 Rhodobiaceae bacterium | reverse complement strand
CGCAAACCGGAATTTGAAACTTCCGCCACGATGGCCGCACCCGTCATGGCGAGCGCCTTCTTCAATCCGGCAAACCCGCCAAGCTTCATATAATCATCAAGTGAAAGCGGATCAGTAATCCCGCACCGCGAGAAGGTCAGGCGTTCCTGGTTTTTGAGAAACGGAATTTGTTCAGTGAAGCCAAGCGAAAGCTTATGTTCGCCGCCGAAATAAAATTTCGCCACAAACAGGGAAGCCACATCAGTGATTTCAATGGGCCCATAAGCCATGCGGCCCTTGGCCGTTTCAACTTCCACCATCGGCTCCAGCCAATGAAGACCGCGCGAACCAGTGCGAATGATTTGAATGTCGATATTCTTGGTTGCGGCCTCTGCCGTGATGGCATCCGCCACCTCATCAGCGCCAACCGCGCGCGCCGCTGAATCCTTTGGCACATAAATCTTGATCATGACGCCAACCCCGCAATCAGAGTGTCAAACTTCCGGGGGCTGACCCGGCCAACCGGGCGCTCATCCACCAGAATTGCCGGGGCCGTTGAACAGAGGCCCAGACAATAGACAGCCTCCAGTGTCACCCTGCCATCGGCCGTCGTCTCGCCAAACTTCACCTTGAGGGATTTCTGCGCCGCCTCTGCCAGCTCATTGCCCTGCATCGATTGGCAGGCCTCGGCCCGGCAAACCTTGACCACATGGCGGCCGGCGGGTTTGCGCCTGAAATCATGGTAAAAAGTAACCACGCCATACACTTCGGCGCGCGAAATATTGAGCGCCTTGGCCAAAACGGGAAGTGCGGCCTCCGGCACATGGCCCACTTCAGCTTGCAAATCATGCAGAATTTCGAGGAGCGCATCGGGCTTATTGTCATAACGCCCGGCAATAACGCTGGCCGCATCAGGCTTGGGCGAACGCAGTTCAATCAGTGTGTGTTTTCCAGACATGGCCCATTATGACAGAACGCCGCGAATGAAGCCAATTGCGGCAGGCTATGGGCTCATAGGTGGGGCCTATGAGGGGGATGTCAGGCGTTACGACATGAGTGAAAAACGGAGCAGCGCATAACGCCTCGGCGCAAACGAAAACTTCAGAGTTCATGCAGCATAAGGCTGCATGGCATATTGGAAGGAACCGCTTGTTGTTAATGGGACGGTCATTGACCTCGCGCATCTTGAGCCCTTTACCTTCGCAATCATACCGACTGATTTCACGCACTCTGTGAATATCCATGTGAAATTTCACAATCATTGCTTCAGTGAATCCATAACTGCGGACACAGAACAAACAGTTCTGCAGCCGCCCCATGGCGACAGCCACCAACCGCGCTGTTTTTCGCAAGACCGGTATGAATTGAGCAAACATCTCGCAGCGCTAATCAAAGGGTTTGAGCGCAAGACGGTTACCCGCTCTTCCGATGGGAACCTTGTCCGCATCGAGCTGCCCGAAGGACGGAATTACGCGATATTTTTCACTCTGAGAAAAACGCCGGATCGACAATGTGAGATGACGGTTATTTCGGCCTTCTGTCCCGAAAATCCGAAGGTCATTGCCGACAGCGGCAGCATGAAATTCAAACTCGCTGTTTGCAAGATCCTGCGCAATCAACCCTTGAAGATGCCAAGGTAATGTTTCAATGTGTGAAAATAAAAAGGCCCCGCAAAGGGCCTTTTTGAAGTCATCCGGCAACCTCTTGATTATCTCGCCTAACGCGTGGACCATCTTGCGATGGCGGGGGGGACTCTCTCAGACCGGTCGTCCTCCGAAACCTCAATATGCGCCTGAAAAGTTGACAATTCAACAATTTTATACACGCAAACTTAATATATTCGACAAGTTGTAAGAAGTTGAAAAGATTAGAATATTTTCTTCGCCTATATCAGTTTGCCCTTGTTCGCGCCGTGTTTTCGAAACATGCCCCATTATGGCAGACCCCAACGGAACCCGCCAATCGCGGCAAGCTTTGGGCTCATAGGTGGGGCCTATCACACCGCGCCAACAAGTTCCGCGCTGACATGCTACATTGCGCTATGGCCTTGCAAGAAGGCCGTAAAAGGCCAATACATGACTCAGTTCGGGTGTCATCCGGTGATTCTTGGCTTACATGGAGAACTTTCATGTCCGAGCGTAACATTCGAAAGACGACAGCATTCGATGCTTTATCAAGGTTCACGACGCGCATCGGCACATGCGGAAAGTGCATGCGGCAGGCGTTCCTGGCCGCAGCGATAGCTTGGGGCCTTTGCCTGCCGGCGTTAATCGCCAGCAGCTTTTTCAGTTCTTCCATGCCGGTTATGGCAGCGCTCGGCTTTGCAGGGCTTTTGACGGCGCTTTGGTTCTTGCATGTGGTGGTGTTCGGGATGCGGATTGCCCTTTACGCAACCGGAAAAACGGAACCTGCCGGTGGAACGGAAGTCACTGAAGGCAAACCTCTGCCGTCCAGAAGAGCGTTCTTCGCTGTTATGGCCAAGGCAATAGCCGGAATGGCATTGGCGAGCGCCATTCCAAGCAGAGTTTCTTACGCCTACGGCAATTGTTACGATCCGAATTTTTATCCCTGCAGCATCACTGCATGCGTTCCCAGCGGATCCACCAATGCCTGCTGCCCGGAAGGCTATCAATATCTCAACCACTGCGACTGCAAGTGTTATCAGTCCAGCGCCGATGTGAATTGTGGTTCCTATAACTATTGCCACTAGGCGGCATTAGGCGCTGAGACTCACAATCCACCTCACCTTAACCCAGGCAGCAAATCCCGCCAATTGCAGCCAGCTGTGGGCTCGTAGGTGGGGCCTATGAGTGGGGTTTGCCTGGTGCGTGCCGCCCCTTTCAACCGTCACCGGACTCCTCAATATTTGTCATCACCGGAACAAGTCCGGTGATGACAAAGGGGAGGGAATGTGTGGAGAGGACTTGAAAGCCTTTGAACCAGGAACTATCCTTCAGGCAGCGGAGATTTAGGCAGTGAAACCAAGCGTCCATGAAGGTGGCTGCCTGTGTGGCTGGGTCAGATTTGAAGCCATGGGCCCAGCCGAAAAACCGCATACTTGCTCATGTAAAATGTGCCAGCGGCACACGGGAGCGCTTTCGGCCCCGTGGGTCGAGTTTCCGAGAGACTCGGTCAAATGGACAGGCCCAGGCGGAAAACCTGCAACCTATCGTTCCTCTGATTTTTCCAGCCGGGCCTTCTGCCCGAAATGTGGCAGCTCCATCGGCGCCATTGATGACAAACCTGTTGTGGCCCTGCTTCTGGGTGGCTTTGACAAGACCAATCGCAAGGAATTGATGCCGACGTATCATTCCTATCGCGGCGTTCGGCCGAAATGGTGGCACATTGAGGCTGCTGCGAAAGAATAGGCGGGGCCTATGGTAAAAGGGCCTGAAGCAATTGGAGCACCATGCCAGCCCAGGCAACACCAGCGGCTTTCATACAACCGCTGGTGTTCGCGAAAGGCGGAAGGCTACATGTCCATGGCCTGGGCGATTTCGATGGTGCCACCCGCTTTCAGGATAGGGCAGGCCCTGGCTTTCTTGTGGGCGTCTTCAAGGCTTGAGGCTTCAATCAAACTGTAGCCGCTCACCGGATTGGCGCCACCGCCGCTGACCAGCGAGCCATCAGATTTGACTGTGCTGGACTTGCCCACCGGATTGCCGCCGTCAACGACAGCCGAACCCATTGAGCCAAACCATGCCCCCCAGGCATCCATGATTTTCTTGTGTTCTTTGGGGTCTGCTGGCGCGCCGCCACCGTGATAAACAAACACATACTTTGCCATTGTTACGCTCCTGTTACTGTGTGGGCCCATTGCCCGCAAGTTGTGTGTTACCACCAGTAATATCACCTGAAAATAGCGACATTGATGCCAAAACCCACTTCACAATTGTTAACAATTACCATATGTATGTCCCATGGCGCTGCGAGACACCCCCCTGAAAGACATTTTGCGCCATCTCGCGGAAGTGGGCGTTATTCCCAACGCCACAGCCGCGCTGGAGTTAACCGCGCGGCAAGCGGGGGCAGCACTGCGCGAAGCGGTATTGGCGGAAGTTCCGGCATTCACGGAGTCCGGGAATCCGGAAATTCTGCCAGCACTCGATTTTCATGGCGCCGAGCACATCGAGGAAATTCTGCGTTTGTTTGCAGGCGGCCAGTCAGGCACATTCGAATTCATCAAGGCGCACTCCCATCGCCGCGCTGAACAGCACTTTCCGCTCGAGGGCACATTGCATGCCTATCGCTGTGGCCACCGTGTTTTGTCGCACTGGTTGCGCGAAGCGGCACTTTCCACCCGGCCCAAAAACGTGGAAGATGCTGTTTCAGCAGTTGCTGACTTCGCAATAGAATATACAAACATCATAAGTTCCATTGTGGCCGCCGAATATGTGGCCCACACCCGCATGCTGGCAGAAGCCGAAGGTGATCGCCGCACCGAACTGCTCAACGTGCTGCTGAGTGGCTACGATGAATCAGATGGCCGGGCGGCAAAGCTGCTGAAACGCGCCGGATACCTGGAGCAGCGTCAGGCCTATTGCGTAATTGTTGCCCAATCAACCAACCCGGCGGAAATGGATGTGCCCGCCCGCGTGCAACGGATTGCTGCGGCGGTAACCGGATCGGTTGCCGCAACGTCGATCCGCCCGCTCGTGGGCATCCGCAACAATCTGGTGACCGCCGTGTTCTCGGACAAACGCCGGATCTCTGGCTGGACGGCGCCACAGTCAAATCTCGCCGACCGCATTTACCCCCTGCTGGAAGAGCTGGGCCCGGCTGTGCTGGCTGGCATCAGCGCCGATCATCCGTCCACGTCCTATATTCCCAAAGCCCTGCACGAGGCGGCAATAGCCCTGGATTTTGCCGACGTGGCCAATCGCGTTGTAAGGTTTTCCGGCATGCCAATCCGCGATCTGCTGGTTCACCACGGCATGGGTTACGTGCAATCGGCGCCACCGGCCTGGGTGACCAAATTTTTCAGCGCTGATGCCAGGGCAGGCGGCGCGCTCACCGCAACACTGCGCGCAGTGGCTGCCGCCGACATGAACATGCAAAGTGCCGCCCGCTCCCTCGGCAGGCATCCAAACACCGTTTACACCCGGCTCGAGCGCATTCGCGAAATGACCGGACTTGACGGCCAGCGCTACGCAGACCTGACCGAACTGCTGCTCGCCGCCGATTGCTGGCGGCATTCGCCGGATTGAAACATTCAAACCTCGCGTTCTGTGCGGAGTGTGCATCTCCTTTTTCGACAGTTGCCGGACTCTCTTCATTAACTGTCATCCCTCACCCTTCCTTTGTCACCACCGGACAGCAGTGCAACGCTTGCGGGGATGACAGTTGGGGGAGCGAGGGAATGGTTGAAATGGGGCGCTCACGCAACCAGGCGGCTTTTCTCCTTGGCAAACGGGCTGAGGCCCAGCCACTCCTGCATGGCGTTGGCAATGGCCTGGTCACCCTGGACATTCAGCTCCATTGCGTCCACTTCCTTGCGAACTGTGGTCACCCCCATCCAAACCGCCGTCATCGAACGAAGCGGGCCCGTCACATACAAGTCCACTTCAAATCCCGGATCGGAATTGCACAGGTCAACCTCGCCATCGGGCTCAATGACCAGCCAATAGCTTTGGCTTGTCTTGTCCACGTCGGGGAAATGAAACAGGATTGTGCTGCGCTTTTTCGGCAATGGCGTGGGGTCGATGTGGCGGCGCATGTCCCACATCAGCAACGCGGGATCGAGATTTTTCAGCGACAGTTTTGATTCAACCCAGCGCTGGCCCCAGAAGCCGAGCGCCATCACGATGGGCCGCAGGTCCTCGCCAGCCGCTGTCAATCGGTATTCAGAACCATTTCTCACAGGCACTTCCTCGACAATGCCCGCATCGCGCATTTCGCCCAGCCGCTTGGACAGTAGCGATGGTGACATGCGCGGAACACCGCGTCGAAGATCGTTGAAGCGCGTGGTTCCACATAGCATTTCGCGCAAAATCAGCGACGTCCAGCGTGTACAGAAAATTTCCGAGGCCATGGCCACCGGGCAAAACTGCCCATAACTTCCGTGTTCGGACATCGTTTCCTCCATTTCGCAATCACACCATGTCAGCGTAACATAAGAGCCGGAAGGCCAACAGTACAGAAACTGTACTGAATGGGGACCCGCCGCAAGCGCCCTGGCGCTGGGCCAGTACAGTTTCAGGACTATATTGAAGCCGCAGTTTGGAACATTTTCAGGGGGACAGATAATTTCACAGAGGGAGCCCGTCCATGAACACTATAGCAAAACTGAAATCCGACACTCGCCTTGACCTCGTAGCCAAAGCCAATGAATTGGGCGGTGATTTTGCCGCCCGCGCCGAAGTGGCCGATGATAGCGATAGTTTCGTGGCCGATAATTATGCAGCCCTCAAAACCTCCGGCCTTATTGAGGCGGGTGTTCCAACTGAACTGGGCGGCGGCGGCGCTGATGTTGATGAGCTGGCCCAAATGCTGCGGACCATGGCCCGTCATTGCAGTTCCACAGCATTGGCCTTCGCCATGCACACCCACCAGGTGGCAATCCCCGCCTGGCGCTGGAAACACCAGAAGGTAACGGCTGTCGAACCCCTGTTGAAACGCGTGGCAGCCGAAAAGATCATACTGCTGTCTAGCGGCGGCTCGGACTGGGTGGCAGGCTCCGGCAAGGCCGAGCGGGTGGAAGGCGGGTTTAAGATCACCGCGCGGAAAATATTTTCCTCAGCTTCACCCGCTGGCAGCCTGCTGATGACGAGTGCCGTTCTGGAAGAGCAGGGCGAAGCGCCGATGGTGCTCCACTTCGGCATTCCGATGACCTCGCCCCAGGTGCGCATTGATCCCGTCTGGAAAACCATGGGCATGCGCGGCACCGCTTCCCATGACGTGATCATTGATGGCCATGTGGTGCCCGAAGCGGCAGTGGCGCTCAAACGCAAGGCGGGCGAATGGCACCCCCTGTTTCAAACCATTGCGACTGTGGCCTTTCCCCTGATCTATGGCGTCTACCTGGGTGTGGCTGAAAGTGCCCGGGACTTGGCGCTGGCGCTTGCCAAAAAGCGGCGGCCCGACCGCCACGTGGTTGATCTCGTCGGAAGGATGGATACCGAACTCCGCGCTGCAGAGATGGCCCACAGCTACATGCTTTCCGTGGTGAACCGCAATGCGCCCTCAGCCGAAACCGTGAACGACGTGATGATCGGACGCCGCCTCGTGGCCGATCATGCCATCCGTGCCGTGGAGCTTGCCATGGAAGCAGCCGGCGGTTCAGGCTTCTACCGGGCGCAAGGACTGGAGCGCCGCTTCCGCGATATTCAGGGCGCCAGATATCATCCCATGCAAAATGGCCAGCAATCCGAATACGCCGGAGCCATGGCCATGGGACTGCCGGT
>JANNXN010000139.1:0-1817 GCA_031409595.1 Rhodobiaceae bacterium | reverse complement strand
CTTTGAAGATAGTCCAGCCCCTTGGCGAATTCCCGCTTCTGGCTTAACAGTGTTCCAAGGAGAGAAAGAGCATCGAACTCTTGCGGCGATGATTTCAGAACCTGCCGATACAGCCCTTCCGCTTTGTCGAGATCGCCTGCTTTGTGTGCAACCAGCGCGGAACTGAGCTGTGCCTTCATAAATGGATTTGTCGTTGGCTGCTTCACGAAATTAGCGGCGTGATCAGCTTGCAGGACAAGATTGGCCAGCCCTTTGCGCCAGCGAAGACCAATCGGCGGAACATTGAATGTTTGAACACAGGAAGCCAGCGAGCGTTGACGAGGGAACCGCATGGGCAAGATTGAGTGACTGGCCATTGCCATCGGACAATGTGCTGACAACCATACCGGCAAGTTTTCCTTGGCTGTCGAACACCGGGCCTCCAGACTCGCCCTTTTGAGTGTTCATGCGCATAACCATCGCATCCGGATAGCCAAACTTCCCATATTCAACCGGACGGCCAAAGCTCATGCTTTCGACAGTTCCGAAACGAGCCGTGTCGCCCTGTGCATGTGGCTTTCCGAGGGAAAAAAGGGTGGCCCCAGAAGGGAAACAGGCCAGCGCGGTCGGAGATGCCGCGTGACCGTTGAAGCCACGCAATTTGATGAGGGCCATGTCATTTCCTGGAAGAATTTTCACGACACTGCCCGAATAGATACGGCCATTGGCCGCACGTGCCGAGACCGTGTTTCCCGCCTTGACCGCAACATGGGCTGCGGTCATCACATAACCTTGGGCGTCCACAACAAAGCCACTTCCAGAAGTTATGGGAGATTTGTTGTCGCGGTCCTTTGATTGTGATTTATCGAACACCGTTGAAACAGTGAGCGTTACATATGAAGGCCCGGCTTCTTTCACAAGAGTTGCCATGCTTCCAGCAAAAGGTGCTCCCGCTGGTTGGGCGGTTTGTTGCACATTGATGGACCTGCTCTCAGTATCCAGGTTCCCACCAGAGCAAGCGACCAGACCAAAAGAGACCAGTAGAAGAAGCAAAGACCTGTTCAGGAGCACGATTTACGAACCTTGTTTTTTACACAAATAGCGTTGAGCTGCGGCAGCAACAAGGCATATTTAGGCACTTCCCAAAAGAAAATGGCCCGCCGAAGCGAGCCATCTCCCAAACCAAATGGCTTTGATATTAGTATGAGAACCAGGTAACCAAGCTGACTGACGTCGAGTTTGGTGTAGGACCCTGATTCATAATATGATCAGCCTGCAGACCAACTTTCAACTGATCAACTGGCTTCCAGTAAATACCACCATTGATAACCGTCAAATCATTGCTTGGACCATCGATCCAATCACGGCCTGCACCGATTTCAAAGAATGTTGCATCGGTCAAGTCAAAGCTGACATATGCCGTTGCACCTGTATTTGTATCACTGATGCGACCATTAACCGAGAAGGTAGCAATGTCACCCAGAGGCAATGTTGCGCCGGCGGCGACCTGCCAGTAATCGCTAGCAGCCTGAAGAGGCTCATAATAACCCGACAAGCTTGCCGAGAAGGCATCGCCCGCATAGTTAATACGTGAAGCAACAGCAAGCTGCGTATTGCCAGTGGTGTCATCATTATCTTCAAGCGCAACTGCCCATGTCAATGGACCGGAAGCGTAGGTCAAACGCATCTGCTCCTGATCGCCATTACCGAAATAAATGGTTGTGCCGAACTGAGCGTAGCTGTCCAAGCCATGGCCAGGATCAGACAATGTGCCGGTATAACCGCCACCAAGTGTCCACTCTGGAGTCATTGCCCACCAGCCCCAAGCGATGTTCATC
>JANNXN010000138.1:0-4531 GCA_031409595.1 Rhodobiaceae bacterium | reverse complement strand
CCAGGTTTCCTCATCGATTGTGATCTCAAGAAAACCAGCAACACGGCGCATCTCTTTGGATAGATCACGCTTGAGATCGACATAGTGAACCAATAGCAGATTGGGGCTTTCACGCTCGGCCCAATAGGTTTTGTGGAAATCAAAAAATGGCAGGTTGGCGTAGCCAGTGGAATGACCAGGCAGGTGCGACTGCGAGAGCCAGAGATGGAAGAATTCGGCAGCGTCCAAAGGTATCGGCGGAAATGGCCTGGCGATTTCGGGATCATCAAGCCCCGCTTTGCTCAAACGATCAATAGCTTCCGGCGTCAGACCCAAGCAGTGGTTGTGGTAGGACAGGCAGGCATCGCGGCCGTCACGGGCCACGTGAATGTAGCGCGCATCCTTGAATATCGGCAGGCCATCGAAGGGAAGATGGGTCTTGACGGCCCGGCGGTGAGTTTGTGCAGCCAGGGCCTCGTTGAACTCCTCGACACTGGCGGCAATGCGCATGTCATACCACGGCGACACCTTCGACACTGGACGGGGCTCCGCTGACTGGAAAATCAGCAGATTGACGATCCGCTGCATCCAGGTCGTGCCGCATTTCGGATAGGTGCCAACAACGACGTCGCCTGCCCGCGGCTGATAGGCCAGCCAGCGGCGGCTGTCGACCGACCAGGTCCGGTATTCCTTCAAGGCTTGGCGCATGAGCATGGAATAATTCCCCAGAGCCTTATGGTAACACCTGAAAGCGTTTTGTCCACGCCAATCCTGCATTGCTGTGGAGACGATTGCCCCGGGGGAGTAGCGAACGGGGTTTGTTTACGCTAACAAATCATCATGCCTTCCTTACGCCCGACACTTTATCCTCTTCCGCTGATTGGCTGGCGGGAGCGGGTTTATTTGCCGGGGCTGGCGCTGGGGCCGCTGATTGCCAAGATTGATACGGGTGCGAGGTCTGCGGCACTGCATGCGGAAGATATTGTGATCCGGGGCCACAAGGTCCGGTTCTGTGTTCCCAATGGCGATGCCACGCATTTTTATGAATTGCCGATCAAGGGGCAGCGGCGGGTGAAGAGCACCAGCGGGCACAGCGAGATGCGGGTTGTGGTGGAAACCATGATTGAAATTGGCGGCATCAAATTTCTGGCTGAAATAACCTTGACCGACCGCACGGACATGGGCGTTCCCATGTTGCTGGGCCGCGCCACCATTCGCGGACGTTTCATTGTCCACCCCGGCAGCTCCTACCTGGTCTCGCGCATCAAACGGAAACGCATATGAAAATTGCCCTGCTCACCCGCAATCCCAAACTCTTTTCGCACCAGCGCCTGATGGAATGCGCCGTGGCGCGCGGGCATGAGATTGTGCCGATTGACTATTTGCGCTGCTATATGAACATTACGTCGCGAAAACCGGAACTCCGCTATCTCGGCGAAAAGCTTTCGGGCTTTGATGCAGTGATCCCGCGCATTGCGGCTTCACACACATTCTATGGGCTGGCCGTCTTGCGGCAATTTGAAATGATGGGGGTTTATCCGCTGAATGAATCGGTGGCCATCGGGCGTTCACGCGACAAGCTGCGCAGCCTGCAAATTCTTTCGCGTGAAGGTGTTGGCATGCCGGTTACGGCCTTTGCGAAAGATACATCGCGAACCCATGAAGTTCTGGAAATTGTTGGCGGCGCGCCGGTTGTGATCAAATTGCTGGAGGGCACGCAGGGCATTGGCGTTGTGCTGGCGGAAACCGAGAAATCGGCGAAGTCGGTTGTTGATGCTTTCAATGGCGTGAATGTGGCCATCATGGTGCAGGAGTTCATTCAGGAATCCGAGGGGCGCGATATTCGGGCGTTTGTTGTTGGCCGCCGGGTTGTGGCGACGATGGAACGGACCGGCGCGAAGGGCGATTTCCGGTCGAACCTGCACCGGGGCGGCAGCGCCGCCAAAGCCACGCTTTCACAAATTGAACGCTCAACGGCGCTGAAGGCCGCCAAGGCCATGGGGCTTAACGTGGCCGGCGTTGACATGCTGCGCTCAAAGCGGGGACCCGTTGTGATGGAGGTCAATTCATCGCCAGGGCTTGAAGGCATAGAGAAAACCACAAGCGTTGATGTGGCGAAATCCATATTGGAGTTTTTGGAGAAGAACGCAAAGCCTGGAAAAACCAAGACACGGGGCAAGGGATGAAGCCGTTCACCATCGGAGACTTCAGTGTTCCGGCGAGCGCCCGAAAGACCGTTGAACTGCCCATCAGCGTGTTGGCCAACCACACGCCGGTCAATCTGCCGGTTCACGTCATCAACGGGGCGAAGCCTGGGCCGGTTTTCTTCATATCAGGCGTTGTTCATGGCGACGAGATTCTGGGCGTAGAAATCGTCAGGCGTGTCGTCATTCATAGCGCGCTTCGCGGTCTTGCTGGAACTCTGCTGGCGGTGCCCATTGTCAATACATTTGGCTTCCTCAATCATTCGCGTTACATGCAGGACAGGCGTGATCTGAACCGGTCATTTCCCGGCTCTGACCGCGGCTCGCTGGCCAGCCTGCTGGCGGATTTGTTCCTGAAGGAAGTGGTGCTGCGTTCACACTATGGAATAGATTTGCATACGGCGGCACTGCACCGTTCCAACCTGCCGCAAATTCGCATTGCACCTGATGAACCAGACCTGCTGGTGCTTGCGAAAAACTTTGCGCCTCCGGTCGTGCTGATTTCAAAACTGCGCGATGGAACGCTGCGCCAATGCGCCAGGGATAATGGCGTGAAAGTCTTGCTCTATGAGGCTGGAGAGGCCTTGCGATTTGATGAGGTGGCCATTGAAACCGGCGTGTCGGGAATATTGCGCGTGATGGCGGGCCTTGGCATGATTTCACTTGAACCCAAAGATAGCAAGCCGCGCCGCACCTCGATTTCGCAATCCAGCACCTGGCTTCGCGCCCCCGAGGGCGGCATTTTGCGCAGCGCCCTGCAGATCGGCGCCAAGGTTTCCAAGGGAGCCCACCTCGGAGAAATTTCAAATCCGCTTGGTGACTTCAGCGTGCCGCTGACTTCCGATGATGACGGCATCGTCATCGGCCGCACCAACCTGCCAATCGTCAATCGCGGTGACGCGCTGTTTCATGTGGCAAGATTGAAGAAACCCGAAGCCGTGCAGGCTCCGCTGTTTGATGAGGACGAGATTATTTGAGGGCTGGAGCGTGATCAATTTTAACTGATCCGCCCGAGTTAACTTTCACAAAATAGCCCGTTCAGTATTCGACTTCGCCCGTGGCCTCTTGGCCATGGGAGAAGGTGGCCGAAGGCCGGATGAGGGCCAAACTGGTTCCGCAATTTCAGATATTTCTGTCTTGGTTCAAGAGCCCTCACCCGCCCGTTGGGCACCCTCTCCCATCCCCCTTCGCAAAAGCTACGGCGGACAGGAGAGGGCGAATGCTGCAAACAGCTGTGACCGGATCACGAGATAAACGGCTCAATATAAACTGATCAAGCGCTAACTTCCTGCCGCATGGCTGAAGGCGGCGGGGCCCCAGACTTTTTTGACCTGGCTGTCACGGCCGCAGGCTTTGCGGTAGCGTTTGTAGGCGTCGGATTGTTTGATGTAGCCGAAGCGGGTGAGAACGCGATTCTCGCCGCGATAGTAATTCTGGTGATAGTCTTCGGCCATGGTGAAGGTGGTTGCGGGCCTCACTGGGGTTGCGATTTTTTTGCCCAAAGATTTTTCTGCCTCGGCTACGGCTTTTTCTGCCGCATATTTTTGATCAGCGCTGGTGGTGAAAATCCCGGACTTGTAGCTGTCGCCGCGATCACAGAATTGGCCGCCGTCATCGGTTACGTCGATGGTGCGCAGGAAATATGAAACCAGTGTTTCGTAGCTCACCACCGCCGGATCAAATTCGATCTTCACAGCTTCGCGGTGGCCTGCGTTATTTTTGTAGGTGGGGTTTTCAAGTGTTCCGCCTGCGTAACCGGAAACGGTTGAAGTTACGCCCTTCACCTTGTCGAAATCGCTTTCAACGCACCAAAAACAGCCGCCCGCAAATATTGCAGTTTCAGCCTTGGCTGGTTCGCCGGTCGCACCGGACAACATCAACAACGCGGCCAGGATGACTTGTTTCATGGGCTTATCCAATTTGGAGAATTTCTATTCCTTGACCGGCGGACAAGCCAATCAAGAGAATACAAATGCGCGTGATTTGAGCTTTACCGTTTCGTCAAGCTGCCGAGGATGCCCCGCACCAAGGCGTTGCCGATGGAGCGGGCCACTGAAGAACCGAGTTGGCGACCTACGCTTGAGGCGGCATTTTTGATGAAGCGGTCGGTGGCGGATTCGCGCGCGCGGGGAGCGGCGCGCTCGGCCTTGGCCTGGATTTTTTCTTCGGCGGCCTGTTGTTTTTCTTCGGTGCGAACGGCGGCTTTCTTGGACAGTTTTTCGTAAGCCGACTCGCGGTCTTCGGCCTGTTCATATTGGCCGTAGACGGGAGAATTTTTGATGCTCTTCTGGCGTTCATCTGGCGTTATGGGGCCGAGCCTGCTGGAGGGCGGGCGGATCAAGGTGCGC
>JANNXN010000137.1:0-2640 GCA_031409595.1 Rhodobiaceae bacterium | reverse complement strand
CACAACTTTATCGTCAACAACCGCCACAAATATCGGATTGCCCTTGGCAATCATCCCCAGAACAAATTCAGTCGATTGAGCCAGCGGCGGCGCCTCAAGATAAGAAAGAAACTTCCGCTCGCGGGCAACAATATCCAGCACACGATGAACCTCCTCAATACACTCCGGCGTCATTCGCCGAATTTCGACTGTCATAATTTCCCTCCACCCCCCTGAACTGTCATCCCAGCCTCACCCCTTCGGCGGCGCCAGCCACTCCACCACACCCTGTCCCCAGGCGCCAATGCCTAGGCGTTCCGCCAAGGCTGGTGCTATGATTTTCAGTTCGTCTTCCAATCCAAATGGCGGATTGACGATAATCAAACCAGACCCCGCCAGCCCGCCGCCATCAAAAGACTCCCGCACCCGCAGTTCCACTTTCATGGTGGCGGGAATTTCCAGCGCTTGAAACGCATCACAAATCTTCTCGGCGTAGTCGGCCCCTTTCACCGGATACCAGATCAAAAAAATTCCAGATGCAAATCGCCGATGCCCGAACTTCAGGGCGTCAAGCACCAGCTCCTTTTCATTCCGCACTTCATAGGATGGATCAATCAGGATGAGCCCCCGCCGTTCCGGCGGCGGCAGATTGGCCTTCATCAGGACTGTCGCATCAATGCCCGTAATGCTGGCGCGCAGATCATTGTAATAGCGCTCCTTCATCGTGGCATAATCTTCCGGATGCAATTCGTTCAGCGTGAAATGGTCCTGTGGCCGCAGCAATTGCGTGATCACTTCCGGCGAGCCGGGGCAGCGCGTCAAACCGCCATCCGGATTGAGCTTGGCGATAACGCTGCGATAGGGCCGCAACAAAGCCTCAACCTCCGGCGCAAAAGCCGCCGGCATTTTGCCAATGCCGCCTTCCCACTCGCGCGTCTTGCCCGCCTCAGCGCCATCAAGGGCATAAACGCCTGTGCCCGCATGGGCATCAAACACCCGGAACGGTTTCTCCTTGCGCTTCAGGTGTTCGATGATGCGCGTCATCACGATGTGCTTCAACACATCGCCGTGGTTTCCGGCGTGAAAGGCGTGGCGGTAATTCATGCCGCCAGCTCATGCCAGAACTGCAAGCCTTTGGCTATTCAAGAACGCGACCAGCCGCTAAAGCACGCCCATGACCGCCATTGCAGAATCAACGCCGCGCCCCTCCTTCGCCATTCTGGTGGCGATCTCCGCTATCGGCCCCCTGGCGCTCAACCTGATGATCCCGTCCATGCCGGGGTTGGAGAAAACCTTTGGCGTGCCCTATGGCACCGTGCAGCTCACGCTCACGCTCTATCTCATCGGCATGGCCGTCTGCCAGCTCATCTATGGCCCGGCTTCCGACAGGTTCGGCAGAAGGCCCCTGCTGCTGGCTGGCCTGTCCTTGTTTTTCGTGGCCAGCTTGCTCGCCGCCATTGCTCCCACAATAGAACTCCTCATCGCGGCGCGCCTCGTTCAGGCCATCGGCGGCTCGGCTGGCATTGTGCTGGCCCGCGCCATGGTGCGCGATGTATTCACCCGCGAAAAATCCGCCAGCGTCATCTCCTATATCACCATGGCCTTCGTCGTGGCCCCCATGGTGGCGCCAGTATTGGGCGGCGCACTTGAGCACTACGCCGATTGGCGCAGCGGCTTCTGGCTTCTAGCTGTGCTCGGTGCCATCGTGCTTGCAGCCGCTTGGTTCACCCTGCCTGAAACCCACACCGATAGAAGCAACAGCACAAGGAACTTCTTCACCAATGCTGGCAAGCTGTTCGCCATGCCGCGCTTTCGCCATTACACGCTCACATTGGGGTTCACGTCGGCGGTGTTCTTTTCCTTCCTCGGCGGCGCTCCCCACATCATGATCGACGTTTTACAACGCACTCCACTGGAATATGGCTTCTGGTTCGCGGCGATCTCAAGCGGTTACATGGCGGGAAATTTTCTCTCGGGCTTCTACACACAGAGGTACGGCATCGACCGCATGATCATGGCGGGTTGCGTCATCACCCTCCTGGGCGGCTTCCTTTGCCTGGGTGCCGCCATCTCAGGCCAGCTCACGCCACCCACACTTTTCCTGCCCATGGCGCTCGCTGCTTTCGGCAACGGCCTCACAATCCCCAATGGCACCGCAGGAGCAATCAGCGTCGACCACCGCATCACGGGTGCTGCCGCCGGCTGGTCAGGCTTTTCGCAAATGGCCATGGGCTCCGCCGCCTCCCAACTCGTAGGCTCCCTCCAAACCAACCACCCCTTCGCCGTCTTCTGGTTCATGGCGGGAGCAAGCATGCTGGCGTTGGCTATCCACTGGCTCGCCCTAAGGCGCTCATAGGAACTTCGTAAGAACCCGCACAAGCCGATCCGGATTTTTTGTTTCGCATTCCCAAATAACCAGCACCTTGCATTTCAGCGCTCTGAGAGCCGCCAGTGAGCGCTTGTCCCGCTCCACATTTTTCAACAGCTTCGGTTTCCAGTATGACCTGTTTGATTTTGGCATCCGCCCATCCCGGCATTTTGCAGAACTATGCTGATGCCAAAAACATCCATGCACAAAAATGACTTTCTTCCGGGACCGGAACACCAGATCAGGATTCCCCGGCAGGTCCTTTGCATGAAGCCGGAAACGGTATCCAAGCC
>JANNXN010000136.1:0-17445 GCA_031409595.1 Rhodobiaceae bacterium | reverse complement strand
TGCCGTGAATCCACAGCAGGTAAAATCCTCAGGATCCAAACAACTGGCAGGTCAGGACTTGCGTAAATTCAAGCTTTACAAGCAGCGTGTTGTCGCACTGATGCAATCCACGCCACCCACCACGCAGGTGGCGCAGGCAGGACAATAGTTCTTCAAATTCGCATCGGCGATTGACAAGATCGTTAGCGCATAACGCCTAGCGCATCGGACGAGCAAATGGATTCATTTGCGAAGTAAAAGATGCGCCAGATTCAAAGTGTTAGAGCAACCGACGTCAGTTGACCGTCGGTTGCTCTACGGCACCAACACCAGTTTCAATCCCGCAATCGTCAAAACCACGCCGAGTGCTTTTAGTATCATCGGGCCGGGCAATCGCTTGACCCCGAGCGTAGCGCCAGCGAGCGCGCCAATCACGGTGGCAGCGGCATAGTAAGGAAGTTCTGTCGGCAGCGATCCAACAACCGAAAGATTGCCCATAAGGCCGGCTGTGGAATTGCAAAGAATGAATACGGCAGCAACACCGGAAACCGTTCGCGTTTCCGCCCAGCTCATGAAGAGAATGAGCGGTGAAAGGAAGATCCCACCGCCCGTTCCTGTTATTCCGGAAAGAAATCCAATTGCCCCGCCACAAAGAATTGCCGGAATGACGGGGGGATCAACTGTTTCCTGAAGATGCAATTTCTGCGGCAACAAAAGCCTTGCAGCGGCAATCAACAGCACGACGCCAACGATTGGCCTGTACAGATTGCCAGGCAAATGAATGCTGCCGCCAAAGAATGCCAATGGAACCGCACCGATCAGAAATGGCCAGAGTACGCGCCAGCGAAACTGCCCGGCAAGTTTAAACCGCACCGAAACTATCGACGCCACCAGAATGTTCAATGCAAGTGCAGTTGGCCTCATGACAGCCGCGGGCAGGTTAAAGAGCGCCATAAGTGCCAGATAGGCGGAAGCGCCCGCATGCCCGACAGATGAATAAAGCATTGCCGCCAGGAACATGCCGGTTATCAGGAGCAGATTGTTTGCATCGAAGAGCATGAACGGACCAGCCAACTAGTGTTGAATTGCAGGCCGCAACATGACAAGAAACCTGAAAACTTGCCACAGGATTCCGTCAGCTTGAATTCAAGCCAAGTCTACGCTGCAGCTTTTTGGTCAAGTTGAGGGACGCCAGCCTGTGACTCTCGCGCAAATAGTCTTTCAAAGCCCCATCATCCATGCTTGCCGATGACGTCCGCTGAATCCATGACATGCCGCGCGAAGCCAGATAGGGCGCCGGGCGCAATCCCCGTTGCTGCTTCAACAGATCAAAGCTCATCGGCGAGCATTTGAAAGTGACCGCCAGCACATCTCCAGCGTTCCAGCCCGCAATGGCAAACACCTTGCCGCCCACCTTCCAGACATGGGCCCCGCCCCACTGGACCACATGGGTCGTATGGGGGAGAGAAGCGCAAAAGGAATTATAGGCATCAAGCTTCATGCGCCCCCTCTTTGCACAGTGTTCAGTGCAGCGTCAGCACATTGCTGATCTTGGGCTTGTCGCCCATGACCAGCCCGTTGAAGGTAAACATGCCATTGGCAACCCCCACTTCCACACGATCGCCATCCTTCACGCGCCCTGAAAGAATTTCTTCCGCCAAGGGATCCTGAATGGATTTCTGGATCACACGCTTCAATGGCCTCGCACCATAAGCTGGATCATAACCCTTCTCAGCCAACAGCTCGCGCGCGGCATCCAGAAGCGTCACCTCGATCTTGCGATCAGTCAACAGCTTTTTCAGCCGCAGCAATTGGATATCAACAATGGCTCCCATGTGAGCCCGCTTCAGGCGATGGAACAGGATGATCTCGTCAAGCCGGTTGAGAAACTCCGGCCGGAAGCTTGCCCGTACCACACCCATCACTTGCTCGCGCACCTCATCGACATCCTGGTTCTCGTGCAAGGCAACCAGGAATTCCGACCCCAAATTCGAAGTCATGATGATCAGCGTGTTCTTGAAATCAACAGTGCGCCCCTGGCCATCCGTCAAGCGGCCATCATCAAGCACTTGCAACAGAACGTTGAACACATCGGGATGCGCTTTTTCAACTTCATCAAACAGCACCACCTGATAGGGCCTGCGCCGGACTGCCTCCGTAAGAGCCCCGCCCTCATCATAGCCCACATAGCCAGGAGGGGCTCCGATGAGCCGCGAAACCGAGTGCTTTTCCATATACTCAGACATGTCGATCCGAACCAGCGCATGTTCATCATCAAACAGATAATTGGCCAGCGCCTTGGTCAGTTCAGTCTTGCCGACGCCCGTGGGCCCCAAAAACATAAATGAGCCTATCGGTCGATTCGGGTCCTGCAAGCCCGCCCTTGCGCGTCTCACAGCCGTGGCGACCGCTTCTACAGCCTCTGCCTGGCCCACAACCCGCTTTGCCAGCTCCACTTCCATCTGCAACAGCTTTTCGCGCTCGCCTTCCAGCATCTTGTCAACCGGAATGCCGGTCCAGCGCGAAACCACCTGCGCCACATGCGATGCGGTCACCGCCTCTTCCAGCATGTTCGAATCACTGGTTTCCTCGGCAATCTTCAATTTCTTCTCAAGCTCCGGAATGGTGGCGTAGGCCAACTCGCCAGCCCTCGCAAAGTCACCGCGCTGCTGCGCCTGATCCAATTGCAAGCGCGCTTTCTCAAGCTCTTCCTTGATCTTGGAAGCGGCTGCCAGCTTTTCCTTCTCGGCCTGCCAGTTTCGCGTGATGATGGCGGATTTTTCTTCCTGTTCCGCCAATTCCTTCTCAAGCTTCTGCAGCCGGTCCTTGGAAGCAGCATCAGCTTCTTTCTTCAAAGCCTCGCGCTCGATCTGCAATTGCATGATGCGGCGATCAATCTCGTCCAATTCCTCGGGCTTTGAATCAACCTGCATGCGCAGCCTGGCCGCTGCCTCATCCATCAGGTCGATGGCTTTGTCAGGCAAAAAGCGATCCGAAATATAGCGGCTGGAAAGCGTTGCCGCAGCAACGATCGCCGAGTCAGTGATGCGAACGCCGTGGTGCAGTTCATATTTCTCCTTGATGCCGCGTAAAATGGAAATTGAATCCTCAACCGTTGGCTCGCCCACAAAAATCGGCTGGAAGCGCCGTGCCAATGCTGCATCCTTCTCCACATGCTTGCGATATTCATCCAGCGTTGTGGCGCCCACGCAATGCAGGTCGCCTCTCGCCAACGCGGGTTTCAACAGGTTCGATGCATCCATCGCCCCATCCGCTTTGCCAGCGCCAACCAGTGTATGCATTTCATCAATGAACAGGATGATGCCGCCATCAGCCGCCATCACTTCCGAAAGCACAGCTTTCAGGCGTTCTTCAAACTCACCCCGAAATTTGGCGCCCGCAATGAGCGAACCCATGTCGAGCGCCATCAATTTCTTGTCGCGCAGGGATTCCGGAACATCGCCCTTGATAATGCGCAAGGCCAAGCCTTCGGCAATGGCCGTCTTGCCAACACCGGGCTCGCCAATCAGCACAGGATTATTCTTGGTGCGCCGTGACAGCACTTGGATGGTGCGGCGAATTTCTTCATCACGGCCGATGACAGGATCAAGCTTTCCGGCCTCTGCCGCCTCAGTCAAATCGCGGGCATATTTCTTCAGCGCATCATAACCCTGCTCGGCGGTGGCGCTATCTGCAGTCCGCCCTTTGCGAACCGCATCAATGGCCTGATTGAGCTTCTGGGCCGTGACACCAGCATTCTTCAAAATCTTGGAAGCTTCCGATGCTTCTATGGCCAGCGCTTGCAACAGGCGTTCGGCCGTAACAAAGCTATCGCCGGTCTTCGCCGCCAATTTTTGTGCCGCTTCAAAAACCCGCGCCAATTCAGGCGACAAATAAACCTGCCCAGCGCCTGTCCCTGAAACCTTGGGCATCTTGGTTAATGCCAAATCCGTCTCTCGCAAGGCCTGTCCGCTGTCACCGCCTGCAGCCTTGATCAGGCCCGCAGCCAGGCCTTCACCATCATCCAGCAACATTTTCAAAACATGTTCAGGTGAAAATTTCTGGTGGCCTTCGCGCAAGGCCAGCGTTTGCGCCGACTGGATAAACCCCCGCGAACGCTCGGTATATTTTTCAAAATCCATGACGTGTCTCCTCCGGGCAGCGTAACTCCCAAAGCCTTCAACAAGCGCTTCAGACAGGCTCCCGCAAAGAGATATGGGGACGAAACCGTCCCCATCAAGTCATCCCCTAAATTATTCCCCCTGTGGGGTTTCCCCGACAGCCGGAACCTTAGGACGCCGCGGCGCGCGCAGGCGTTTTTCCGCCACTGGTTCTGCTGTCTCGTCCGTTGTGGCAACCGCTGGCGTCGGGCGCATGAGGAAAGATGGGGCCTCCCATTGGCCCGAACTCTCCTCAACTTCAGCTACCATTGGCCTGGCCTCAACCACCGCTTCCCGTGCGGGCTCATCGCGCGGCGGTTGCGATTCATTTTCGGCATAGCCTGCCTCAGCGCTTCCACCCTGTGGTTGATCCTGGTTCGGATTATCCCGCCGGTTCTGCCACCGGGGGCGAAACCGGTCCCGGTTGCCGTCACGGTTGTCGCGCTGGCGGAAATTGCGCTGTTCACCACGGTCCATATCCGGGGCCTGACCCGAAGCATCGGCTGGCTGGGGCGCTCCACCTTGCGGGTTTTCCGAAGCGGCCACGTTTGGCTGCGCCTCGCCTTCGCCCTCTTGGTTCTCATCGCCATCATCTTCAAAATCATCATCTTCAGGGCGGCGCAATTGCTGCGTGGGTTGGCCCACCGGTTGGGCCGCTGCCATCACCCGGAAGTAATGCTCGGAAAACTGAAAATAACTTTCAGCCATCACGTTATCACCCGATGACTGCGCATCACGGCCAAGCTGCATATATTTCTCGGCAATCGTCTGCGCCGTGCCACGAACCTTCACATCCGGTCCATTGCTTTCATAAACCCGATTCGGAGAATTTCCGCCGGCGCTATTGCTGATGTGGCCACCGCCACCTCCGCCAGGCCTGCGATTATTGCGTCCACGACCGCGGTTCTTGTTGTTGTGTTGCCCTTGGCGTGGCCGATGTCCATTATCGAAATTCAAATTATCACTTCGGCAAAAAGCCGTCCCAGTTGTTGAGATTTTTGGCGTTACAGTTTTAAAACTCGACCCGTTGCAGGAGTCGATACAAACCTATTTAGATTGTTAAGGTCACAAACTTCCGCCACAGATATTTCCGGTTTTGGAATTACCGTCCCCGACTGCAATAAAGCGAAATGTGTGGAATTAGCGACCCAAAGGTCTTTTTTCCCTACACGCCGCCCAGCGCCATCGCAAGGGCAGAATGAATTACCGATTCATACATAGCCGAGATGGAAAGATTTTCCAATGTTTTTTTAACATATCCCTAAAATGTGGTTTCAGCCCCAGCCAAACGCCTGGCACCGGACATGCCCCCCAAGATCAGGAAATCGCCCCGTTAACGCCAATCCGGCAGCCTCAAACAGCTGTTGAACAGCACCTTCCTGTTCTGCTCCTATTTCAACCAGAACAGTGCCCCCGGGCGTCAAAAACCGGGGCGCCGCAGCCGCAATCCGCCTGTAGGCCGCCAGGCCATCCGCACTGCCATCCAAAGCGCTAAGGGGGTCGTGATCCCGGACATCGACTGGCAATCCGGCAATGTCACCAGACCGAATATAGGGTGGATTTGAAACGATAAGGTCAAACTGGCCAACAACGCTTGCAAACCAGTCCGACTGCAAAAAAGTGATGCGCCGCGTAACGCCATGCGCCTCGGCATTAACCATCGCAACCTGCAGTGCCGCCGCTGAAATATCAGTGGCCACCCCCTGTGCCTCCGGATGTTCCGCCAGCAGCGTTACAATGATGGCGCCCGATCCTGTGCCAAGATCAAGAATGCGGCATCTGCCAGCAGCCAATGGCAGTGCCGCATCAATCAAAGTTTCCGTATCAGCCCGCGGATCAAGCACCGCAGGTGTCACCCGAAAGGCCCTGCCATAAAATTCCCGCTGACCCAAAATCCGCGACACTGGTTCAAACGCACAGCGCCGCTCAATGAGTGCCCAATACTGCCTGATCACATCAGGCGCCAATATCAGGTCTGGCTCAGCAACAATATCTGCATGGCTCATGGCAGCGGCAAACTGCAGCAACAAACGGGCATCCAACGCAGCTGTCGCAATGCCTCTGAGATCAAGTCGCTTTGCCGCCTGCCGGATGATCCCGCCAACCGTATCAGACATCAGAAGTTTCGGTGGCCATAAGCTCCGCCTGATGGTCCGCCATCAAGGCCAGAATAAGTTCCTCCAACGCTGGCCCCTCAATAATCTGATCAAGCTTGTAAAGCGTCAGGTTGATCCGGTGATCGGTCACCCGTCCTTGCGGAAAATTGTAGGTTCTGATGCGCTCTGAACGGTCACCCGAACCCACTTGCCCTTTGCGCTGTGCGGAACGCTCCGAATCAATGCGGCTGCGCTCCAGATCATAGAGCCTCGACCGCAACAGTTTCATGGCCGCGTTCTTGTTTTTCAACTGCGATTTTTCAGTCTGCTGGGCAACCGCAAGCCCTGTTGGCAAATGGGTTATCCGCACTGCCGAGTCAGTTGTGTTGACCGACTGGCCGCCCGGCCCCGACGAGCGATAGACGTCAATGCGAAGATCCTTGTCCTCGATTTTGATATCAACTTCCTCGGCTTCCGGCAGAACCGCAACTGTGGCGGCTGAGGTGTGAATGCGCCCCTGTGTTTCTGTATCCGGAACCCGTTGCACCCGGTGCACGCCCGATTCAAATTTCATCCGCGCATAGGCGCCAACGCCAAAAATATTGGCGATCACTTCCTTGTAGCCGCCATGTTCGCCATCGCTCGTTGATATCACCTCAACCCGCCATCCCTTGGACGCTGCATAGCGCTGATACATGCGAAACAAATCACCGGCAAAAATCGCTGCCTCATCGCCGCCAGTGCCGGCGCGCACTTCGAGAATGACGTTGCGTTCATCAGCGGCATCTTTCGGCAGCAAAAGAATGCGCAGTGCGTGTTCAAGTTCGTCGATGCGCGGGATCAGCGCAGCGCGCTCTGCCTCCGCCATGGCGGCCAGTTCGCCACCTGCCTTCAGCATGTCTTCAACATCGTTACGTTCTTTATAGGCGCGCTTGAGCGCCTGCGCCGCCTTCGCGGTTGGCTCCATCTCCGCATATTCTTTTGAAAGCTTCACAAACATGTCGCCCGATGGCCCCGATGAAAGCTCGTGCTCTACATTGGCGAACCGGTGAATAATGCGGTCAAGTTTTTCGACTGCGATAGCGCTCATGGCCGGGGCTTGTAGCGGATGCCACACCCATTCGCCAAGGGGCCGGGAATTCTATCTGCTAACCCTCGAAACTTTTGAGATCAAGCGAGCGGCCGACCAGAATTTCTCCCGGTGTTCCCAGAATGCCCTTCTCCTTGCCATCAATCATATAGCTGAGGAGGCCTCCATCCCGCGCGATGACCACCAGGCCCTCGCGGTTTGGCACCCGGTAGATATCGCCCTTGGTCAGCATTTGCGTCATCACTACATTGCCCTGCGCGTCTTCAACGCGAACCCAAACCGGGGCCTTGGCTTTTAAAATCAGGCGCGTTTCTTTGTTGCTGGCGCCAAAGACGCGACCCGCCGGCGTTTGAACCACATCATCAACCGAAACCATGGGCTGGGCTTCTTCAGTCGCACTCACTTTGACAGGCGCTGCACCATCCGCCGAAACCTGCTCTTCAATAAAGGCGCCAAGACCATCAAGCCCGTTGGTTGGCTGTGACTCTTTAGGCTGAACCGCCGCCGTTTGGTCATCTGGCATCGCTTCTTGGGTGACCTTGACCGATGCCGCATCAATCTGTGTGGTGGCCGTTGGCATCGGATCAGCCGTCAAAGCAGGCTCAATTGCAGTCTGCGTAGTGTCCGCTGCAGGCATCATCACCCAGCTCGCCGCGGCAAACAGGAAAATCGCACCTGCTACAGAAGCAACAATTCCACCAGGACCGCCCGGAAACTGTTTGAGATCAATGTTCAAAGCCGGAAGTTTCGGCAACTTCCCGAAAGATAAAATCTTGGCGCTCGACAGTGGCTGCGGATTGGCGGGATGATGTGCCCGGGGCGCCATCTGCGGCCGTGGCAGAATCTTGACGTAGTGATGGATAAGCGGTTCCGGATCAAAACCCAGATATTGCGCATAAGCAGAAATCATCTCGAGTGCTTCAAGCCGCCGCGGCATCCGCGTCAGGTCGCCAAATTCAATCGCCTCAATGTGATAGGGATGAATGCCGGTGGCCTCGCCAGCGAATTCCAGCGTTTCGCCGCGCTTTTCGCGCTCCCGCTGCAGGAACCAGCCAGCTTCGCCCGCCGGGTCCGTTGCACCATCAGGCTTTTGCCGAAAGCTGTATTCCGCTTCTGCTACATAACCAAAGTTTTCCTGCAGCAGTTCCTGGTGGCGATCATCCATGGGTTATTCTCTCGAGCTCAAAGCCTTAACGCATCACTAACGCTAACAGCCGGGAGAATGCCGTAGAATGGTTATCACCAAGCTAACGCCGGGACATATTTGTGAATAAAATTAGACGGGTACGCCGTTCCGCTGGGCAAATTCCAACAGATCGCCCCTGATCGTATGCGAGGCGCTGTGCAACAAAGGCTCCATGAAGTTCCACAGCTTGTCCCGGTCAAGCGCCAACAACATGGCTTTAACCGCGCCAATGCCTGAAGGAACCATCGAGATGGACGTAAAGCCGATCCCCAGGAGTCCAAGCGCTTCCAGCGGCCTGCCACCCAGTTCACCGCACAATGTTACAGGCTTGTTATGGGCCTTGGCCTTTTCAATAATCTGCCGCATGGCGCCAAGTGCAGCCGGGCTCAAAGGATCATAACGCCCAGCCAGCCTCGGGTTGCCGCGATCCGAAGCAAACAGGAACTGCATCAAGTCATTGGAACCCACCGATGCAAAATCAATCAGCGGCAACAGCTGATCGAGTTGCCAGATCAGCGCCGGAATTTCAATCATCACGCCAAGCTGCAGTGATTTCGGCAATGCATGGCCCCGAGCGACCAGATAGGCCTTTTCCATTTCCACGACGCCACGCGCCTGCAGAAATTCATCAACATCCGCAATCATTGGAAACATGATTTTCATGCTGCGGTTCTGGCCCGCCAGCAACAGGGCGCGCACCTGCAGCCGCAGGAATGCCGGCCTGTCCAACGCCATGCGAATGGACCGCCAGCCCAAAGCCGGGTTGTCTTCTCGAGGTTGGCGCAGATATGGCAAGACCTTGTCGGCTCCAATATCGAGCGTTCGAAACACCACGGGCTTGCCGCCTGCCTGATCAAGAATTGTCGTATAATGCCTGACCTGTGTCGCCAGTCTCGGAAACCTCTGCGCCATCATGAAATGCAATTCAGTGCGGTAAAGGCCAATGCCTTCAGCGCCTGAATCATGCAAATGCGGCAAATCAACAGTCAGGCCCGCATTGATATTGAGACTGATCTTGACCCCGTCACGCGTAACCGCCTGCACGTCACGCAGACTCGCGTACTGGGCCTGCTTTCGCGCATAAAACCGCACCTTCTCGCCATAGGATTTCTGCAAATCATGCGACGGCCTGACAAACAATTCGCCCGTATTGCCATCGATGATAATGGAGCTGCCGGTATCAACGAGATCAATCAGCCCTTCCGCCTGCCCGACGGCTGGAATGCCCAAAGCGCGCGCCACAATGGCGACGTGACTTGTCTTGCCGCCTTCTTCCAGAATGACGCCGCGAATTTTGCTGCGGTCATAATCCAGCAGTTCGGCCGGTCCCAGATTGCGTGAAACGATGATGGCGTTGGGTGGCAAGTCGGTGCGCGATGCCGTTGCAACCGCACCCGTCAAAATCCGCATCAGGCGATTCGAGAGATCATCAAGATCATGCATGCGTTCGCGTAAGTATGCATCAGGTGTCCGCATCATCCGGGCGCGATTATCGTTCTGCACACGCTCAACCGCTGCTTCTGCCGTGAGGCCCGTATCGACGGCTTCCCGCAAGCGGTTCACCCAGCCCTTGTCATGGGCAAACATGCGTATGGTTTCCAGAACATCCGAGTAGTCGCCACCCCGCTGTGCGTCAGTGCCATCAAGCAACTGGTCAACCTGCAAATGCAGCTGCCTGATGGCCTCATCCAGCCGCTGCTTTTCGTGCGGAATGTTTTCGGCAATGATATTGTGAACCGCAACGCGCGGCTCATGCAAAACCACGTGCCCCAGTGCAATGCCATCCGCAAGCGATTCACCCCGCAAATGATGGCTCCGCATATGCGCCACATCAGCTGCCACTTCGCTTGCAACTTCGCGCAGTTCCCCCGAGGCGATAACCTCGGCCAGCACCATGGCCGTCGTCTGCAGCGCTTCTTCCTCTTCCTCGGAATATTGCCGCTGGGTGCGGTTTTGCACGACCAGCACGCCGATAACCGTGCCGCTCCGCATGATCGGCGTGCCGAGAAACGAGTTGTAAATTTCCTCGCCTGTTTCCGGCAAATATTTAAATGCAGGATGATGCTGCGCGTCAGCCAGGTTGAGCCCGATCGCCTGATCACCAATCAGGCCCACCAGGCCTTCGCCAACTTTCAATTTGGATTTGTGGACCGCAGCGCTTTTCAGGCCCTCGGTTGCGTAGAGCTCAAGCACCTGGCCTGGCCGCATCACATAGATCGAGCACACTTCCGCTACCATGTTGGCGGCAATGAGCGTTGCGATCTTGTCGAGTCGGCGCTGCGCCGTCTCGGGCTCCGCCATGACCTCGCGAAGCCGCCGAAGCAAGACACGCGGACCAATGGCGGAGTGAACCATCAGCAGGTGTCCCGGAGCCTATGATGCCAGCGCTTCAGCATGTCAGGCCTTGGCCTCAAGTCCATAGGCCTGATGCAGCGCCCGCACAGCAAGTTCGGTGTAGGCTTCATCAATCAGTACACTGACTTTAATTTCAGATGTTGTGATCGCCTGTATGTTGATGCCCTTGTCAGCCAGCGAGCGGAACATTTTGGCTGCGACACCTGCATGGCTCCGCATGCCAATGCCCACAACCGAAACCTTGGCAACATCAGCCGAATGCGTCAGCTCATGGAACCCTATTTTTTCCTTGATGCTGTTCAAGACTTCAATGGCTCTGCGCAGATCCTTGCGCGCCACGGTGAATGTTATGTTTGCCGTAGAGCCATCGGTTGAGACATTCTGCACAATCATGTCAACGCTGATGTCAGCTTCCGCCAAGGGGCCAAACACCGAGGCCGAAACGCCGGGCTGGTCCTTCACCTTGCGAATCGAAACCTTGGCTTCATCGCGTGAATAGGCAATTCCACTTACAACATGCTGTTCCACAATACTTTCCTCATCGCAAACGAGTGTTCCGGGCCCACTGCCATCGGGCTTGTTCTGGTTGGGTGAATCGGGTGCTTCAAAACTCGATCTTACCTGCAATGGCACCTTGTACACCATGGCAAGCTCAACAGAGCGCGGCTGCAAGACCTTGGCCCCAAGCGATGCCTGTTCCAGCATTTCCTCATAGGATATGCGGGTGAGCTTGCGCGCAGCTGTAACTATTCTGGGGTCGGCCGTATAAACCCCGTCCACATCCGTATAGATGTCGCAAGAGGCGTCAAGCGAGGCGGCAATTGCCACAGCTGACGTGTCGGAGCCACCCCGCCCCAGCGTCGTAATCCGCCTGTCAGGGCCAATGCCCTGAAAACCGGCAATGACCGCCACCTGGCCCTGCTCCATGCGCTTGCGGATTTCACTTGCGTCAATTTCAGCTATTCGGGCCGAGGCATGAACACCATCGGTCTTCAAGGGAATTTGCCAGCCCTGCCAGGAACGCGCCGGAACACCCATATCCTGCAGCGTAATGGCCAAAAGCCCAGCCGTAACCTGTTCGCCCGAAGCCACAATCGCATCATATTCGCGGGCATCGTGAACGGGCGCTGCTTCCTTGCACCAGCCGACGAGGCGATCCGTGGTGCCAGCCATCGCCGAGACAACCACCGCCACATGGTGGCCAGCCTTAACTTCTCGCAAAACATGGCGCGCCACATTGCGGATGCGCTCAACATCTGCAACCGAAGTGCCGCCAAACTTCATGACCAAACGGCCCATCGGCCAAAACCTTTCAAAATCAATTATCAGAACACCTAGGGTGCGACGCGGCGTACTCTTAGATGAGGGTCTTTGCATATGCAATAATACGCAGGCATAAATGGAAAGCTAATATGACAGCCCAAGCCCAAACCACGATCGACCCGGCAGAAATTGAGAAATTCTCGAAAATGGCCGCTGAATGGTGGAATCCAAAGGGCAAATTCGGCGTCCTCCACGTCTTCAATCCAGTCCGCCTTGCCTATATCAAGGAACAGGTTTGCGCCCGCTTCGGCAGAGACCCCTACGATCCTCGCCCCTTCAAGGACTTGCGCTTTCTGGATATCGGCTGCGGCGGCGGCCTTTTGACGGAACCCATGGCAAGGCTGGGCGCCGAAATCGTCGGCGTTGACCCATCGGAAAAAAACATCAAGACCGCCAGTGTCCATGCCGCCGAGCAGGAACTCGAAATCGATTACCGCTGCGCCACGGCGGAGGAATTAACGGGCGAGCAGTTCGATGTGATCCTCAACATGGAAGTCATCGAGCATGTGAACGACCCGCAGAACTTCACCAAAATCTGCAGCGCCATGCTGAAGCCGGAAGGCCTCATGTTCGTGGCCACCATCAGCCGAACTCTCAAATCCTTCGGCCTCGCCATCATCGGCGCTGAATATGTTTTGGGTTGGCTGCCCAAAGGCACGCATCATTGGGAAAAATTCATCAGGCCAGACGAACTGAAATCCTGGCTCACGCAAAATAGCCTGATAATCAAAGGCGAGACAGGCGTTACCTACCACCCCCTGGCCAACACCTGGAAACGCTCGCGCGACATGGACGTGAATTACATGCTGGTGGGGCAGAAATTCTAGTTCGAATCTTCAGGCAGCCGCGGCAGCGGATGAATTTCGATGCCCTCTTCGATCAGCGCCTTGGTATCATCTGCCGTTGCCTCGCCATAGATGCCGCGCTTTTCCGTTTCAGCGTAATGTATCTTCCGCGCTTCCTCGGCAAACTTGTCACCCACATATTCGGAATTGGCTTCAACGTTTTTCCGCACCTCCCGCATCATTTGCATCATGGACTGCATGCGGGGATCGAGCGGCCCGGCCATCATTTTTTGCGGGCCATCGGGCTTGGTGTTTGATTTGGCCGGAATGCCAGGCGCCATGATCTGCTTTTCCACTGTGTCTGATCCGCACTGCGTGCAGACAACCAGCCCGCCCTTGACCTGCGCGTCATAGGCAGCGCTGTCGCGAAACCATCCATCAAATTCATGGCCGTGGTCACAGATGAGGTCATAGTGGATCATGATATCTAGTTAGGAGCTCCTTGCGACGGCTTCAAGGCAAATGGTCGGGCATTCTTGAGGGCGGGGATTCGCCCCCGGTCGCGCTTCACCAAATCCGTATCCACATCAAAAACCAAAACTCCGGGATCATTTTCCAGCTCCCCGATAATTTCGCCCCACGGATTGATTGCAATGCTGTGGCCATAGGTCTCGCGACCGCATTCATGGGCCCCGCCCTGCGCTGCTGCAAAGACAAAGCTTCCCGTTTCAATCGCCCGCGAACGCAAGAGAACGTGCCAATGGGCGCGCCCAGTAGGAACAGTAAATGCAGCCGGAACCGCCATAAGCATGGCCCCGGAATTGGCAAGAGCATTAAACAGAATGGGAAACCGCATGTCATAGCAAATGGTCAGCCCCAATTGCCCCCAGGGCAGCATCGCAACAACGGCCTCGTCTCCCGGTGCAAAACTGTTGGACTCGCGGATTTGCTCTCCACTCGGCATCTCGACATCGAACAGATGGATCTTGTCATAGCGCGCAACAATCTTGCCATTCGGTCCGAAAAGTAACGAACGATTGACCAGCTTGTCAGGTGAAACGCGCAAAGCCAGCGAACCCACATGCAGCCAAATCCCAAGCTCCTTGGCCAAAGCCCCAAAGCTGGTAACTGAAGGATCATCCGTCTCAAAACACGCGACTTTTTTCAGCCGCTCGCGATCAGCCTCAAAAATATTTGTCATTTCAGGGGTCAGCACATACTGCGCCCCTTGTCCCACCGCCTCGCGGATCATTGAACTGGCGTCGCTGATATTTTGCGCCATCTCGACGCCCGAGCGCATCTGAACGAGCGCTGCCTTAAAATTCACGCCGCACGCAGCAAGTCGTCAAGCTTGCCCCGCCGCTCGAGCTCGTGCAATTCGTCACTGCCGCCCACATGGGTTGCCCCAATAAATATCTGCGGCACCGTGCGTCTGCCGTTGGCGCGGCTCACCATATGATGGCGCTGGGCTGCATCATAGCTCACGTCAATTTCGGTAAACTTTGCCCCCTTTTTCTCCAGGAGCGATTTCGCTGCATGGCAATAAGGGCATGTTTTAGTTACATATATTACAATATCGGTCATCGGCTTCCAGTTTCATTCAATATGCGGCTGCATAGGCCCCAGAACAAGGGCAAAAGTAAGAACATCAACATGTGTGGCCCCGGCTGTTTTCAAAACCGCCGCACAACTGGCCGCCGTTGCGCCGGTTGTCATGACATCATCAACCAGCAGAACCCGCCGCCCGGCAATAGCGCCAAGGTTTTCTGGTGTAATTTCAAATACTTTTGCAACATTCTTGCGCCGTTCATCTGCCTTGAGGCCAACTTGTGAACGTGAAGCCTTAACCCGGCCAAGCACGTCCGTGCGACACTCTACCGTTAAATCATTAGTAATCTGTTGCGCCAGATAGGCCGCCTGGTTGAACCGCCTGCCCCACAATCGCCACCGGTGCAGGGGCACCGGAACGACAACATCAGCATCCCGGATGATTGTGGCGCCAGCTCTTTTCATCAGCCGCGCCATCAGCAGCCCCGCCTCCATGGTGTCACGGTATTTCAGCGCATGAACGATGTTTCGCGAAGCCTCGTCATAACCAACAGCCGACCGCGCCCGGTCCCAATTTGGCGGCGCTGCCACCGCCGGCGCACTCACCGCCCCCTCACCCTGGTCATAGGCAAAAGGCGTTCCCAACACATCGCAAACCGGCCAGTCAATGTGATTGAGTTTGCTCCAGCATGACAGGCACAATGATGCAGGATCGACGATCGCCGCATGACAGGTCAGGCATTTGGGCGGCGCCACAAAATCAATGACCACCCGCAATGCCTTTTTGAGGACCGCTCTCATCGCCTAGCCATATCATGGAGCCATGGCTTTTTCCGAGCGCATAATCTAAGTGAGGCCCATCATGACATTTCAACGCAAAGACCTCGAACGCCTGGCAGATATTGTAAGCATCGCAGCCGACCAGGAGATCATTCCCCGCTTCCGCAAGCTTGGTGAAGGCGCCATTCGCGAAAAAACCTCAGCGCTTGATCTGGTGACGGATGCCGATGAGGCAGCCGAAGCCGCAATCAAACTGGCGGTCGCCAAAGCCTTTCCAAAAGCTGCCTTCATCGGCGAAGAGTCGGTTGAAAAAGATCGCAGCCTCTTGGAAAAAATTGTGGATGCCGAACTCGCCATAATCGTCGATCCCGTCGATGGCACAAGTAATTTTGCCTGGGGCTTGCCGCTGTTTGGCGTGCTCGCCGCCGTCACCTCGCGGGGCGAAACCATCGGTGGCATCATTTACGATCCTCTTGGCCGCGACTGCACCTTTGCTCTCAAAGGTCATGGAGCCTGGGCCAAGTCCGAAAGCGGCGCCACCCGCGATCTCCGTGTTTCCAAAACAACATCGCTCAATCAAATGACCGGCACGGCATCCTGGCACATGATGCCTGAACCCCTGCGCTCCCGCGTAGCCGCCAACCTGGCCAAAGTCAAAGCAGCCTTCACCTATCGCTGTGCGGCTTACGAGTATCGCCTTCTGGTCGAAGGTCTGGTTGATTTTTCGCTGCACTATAAGCTCATGCCATGGGACCATGCGGCGGGCGTGCTTATTCACGCTGAAGCTGGTGGCTACGCCGCACTCTACGACGGCACCCCCTATCTTCCGTCGAAATTCACGGGCGGTTTGATGTGTGCGCCCACGAAAGAATCTTGGCAAATTCTGCGCGCTGCATTGGTCGGGTAGATGACCTCCAATCCCGAACCAATTTTTGACCGTGAACTTTACCTGGCGCGTCTTGCACGCGCCAAGGCTTCAAGGCCTGACATTCTATCTCAGTCGATTGCAGCAGAACTCACGGAAAGGCTGGAACCAATCACGCGGAGCTTTGCCCGTGCATGCCTCATTACGCCTGATCCAGAGCCCGTGGCCGCAGCGCTCAAGGCGACCGGCAAAGTCAATCTGATCAGAGTTCTTGCACCAGCGTCATCGGAAGATCTGCGCTTCAACACTGGCGAGTTTGACGCAATTTTCAATATCCTCGACCTGCATCTCGTCAATGATGTCCCAGGCGCCCTCACTCAAATGCGAAGCGCCCTTGCAGCTGATGGCCTCTTCATGGCCTGCCTGTTCGCCAGCCAAACCCTGACGGAGCTGCGCCAATCCTGGCTCGAAGCCGAGGAGATGGTAACCGGCGGCGTATCCCCTCGCGTGGCCCCCATGATCGACGTGCGCGAGTTGGGCGGCCTCCTGCAACGCGCTGACTTGGCGCTTCCCGTCGTCGATCTCGACCGCACCATCGTCCGCTATCCCGATCCGATTGCGTTGATCCACGAAATCCGGTCACTGGGCCTCTCCAACGTCATGACCGGCCGCTCCCGCAAACCCGTCACCAGAAATCTGCTGGGTGAAGCCATCTCAATTTATCAACAGAAATTCGCCGATGCCGACGGTCGCATAAGAGCTACCATAGAGCTCGCCTGGGCCACCGCCTGGTCTCCCCATGACAGCCAGCAAAAACCCTTAAAGCCCGGTTCCGCAAAATACCGCCTGGCCGATGCGCTGAAAGTTCCGGGAACGAAACTGAATTGAGAAACTGTCAGAGCAAATCCCGCAAAAGTTGAAGACTTTTGCGATAAGGATTTGCTCCAGCGTATTGATCTGGCGCGCTTCCCGGCAAGCCGATTCCGGCTTGCCGGGAAGCGCGCTAGCAGGCTGCTGAAAAACTCCAATTCACCTATGAATACACTCATATCACCGTGAACGTAAGTGAATCAGATAGGGAACGAAACAGAATCAAATGCCGCTAAAATGGGCTCAAAAATAGTTTTTCAGCAACCTGCTAGAGCGGTGGCTGGTCAGTTGGAATCAGTCCCTACTTGTTCCGTCATTCCCGCAAAAGCGGGAATCTATGTGCTATTTCAGCAAGATAGATGGATGTCCGCGTGTGCGGGCATGACGGTAATAGCGTGTCTGTTTGAG
>JANNXN010000135.1:0-2439 GCA_031409595.1 Rhodobiaceae bacterium | reverse complement strand
GTCTTCGGAAACCGTGATCGGCCAACCCCATGCCTTGAGGTGGCGTGCAGCGACTTCGCCATCTTTTCCATTGTTGCCGGGACCGCAAAGAACTACCGTTCGTCTTGCGCCATAGCGACGGACAATTTCTTCGGCCACTGCGCGGCCTGCATTGTCGATCAGTGCTTCAACGGAAATACCTGATGCAACCGACAATTCATCGGCGCGATACATTTGTTGCGGGGTCAGGAGCTCAATCATCGCCGCCGTGACTGACTACAACTTGCTTACCGACTGGCTGGCCAATGTCTTTCATTAGTTTAGTGAACCATTTCGCATCCGTATCAAAAACCTTGCCACCCTTGATGCGCGGAAACTCGATGGTGCGCAGCTTGCCCTTCCTGCCTTCGTCGTGGCCAACGACACCGCTTTCGCCCTTTAACCCGCTTTTAGCTGCGTGCTTCACCATAGAACTGATCAGCGCCAAATCCTGTTTGTTGGCGGCAGCCGACCGCGCGAAATAGCCCGACTTCTGCACCAGCACTTTTTCCGCGCCCACCATTTTGGCAAAACGCTTGGCGAACCACTCACCCACGTTGACCTTGTCAATTTTCACATGGCCAAAGGCATCGCGCTCGGGTTCTTCGCCTCGGGCCTGCATTTCGGCGACAATGTCTGCAATGCCAGCACCCTCAGACAGAAAAATATTGATGCAATCTTTCTTGCCCATGGCCACTTTTAAACGCATAGCCTCGGCCTCGATATTGATTGCGAGTTCGGGCACATAAATCGCGTCAATATCCTTGTGTTGAATCCCTAAGTTGAGTTCAGGAACGAATTTCTTCGTCTTCAAGCGTTGACGATAGACGTCTGCAGTGGCAGCAGTCAGCCAGCCACAATTGCGACCCATGACTTCGTGGATAAGAAGCATGCGTGGGGACGTGCTTTGCTCGTTCACAACATTTTCAAAAAATATCGCACCCTGCTCCGCTGCTGTCCATGCGCCCAATGTCTGCTTGATTGGCACAACGTCATTGTCGATAGTTTTGGGCAGGCCCACGACCGTGAGTTTGTAATCGTGCTGTGCCAGATAGGCCGCAAGATCGGCGGCCGTGGTGTTGGTGTCATCGCCGCCTATTGTGTGAAGAATGGTGATGCCATCTTTCACCAATTGATCGGCAGCGACTTTTAAAGGGTCCTGCCCTTCCTGCACCAGACCACGCTTCACGCAATCCTTCACATTGGTGAGCTTCACGCGGCTGTTGCCGATGGGTGAACCACCATGAGCGAGCAAGGCTTTTGCCTTGGCGCGGGCTTTGGGTGTGACCTTTATTGAAATGCCCTTGAGAAGCCCTGCGTAACCCGAGCGATAGCCGATGATCTCGGCCTTCGGGGCAAGTTTGGTGTATTCCATGATCAGGCCGCCTACAGCTGCAGACAAGCAAGGCGCCAAGCCACCGGCAGTGAGCATGGCAATTTTCTGTTTCAGCATGGGACTGCTCCAAAGGGAAATACTTGGCGTTGTTACTACAAGACAAAAGCGAGCGATGCCAGAGAGGGCGTTTGCGGTATAATGTAACTTTGGCAGCCACAGGGGAACACCATGAATACGCCAACCAGTGAAGCCGTTCAGCAACTCGCCCAGCGTCTTCTTGAAATGGGTTTTGATGCGATGACAACAAACGAGAGGCGGGTGATCGAACGCGTCGCCAAGCGCGTTGCCGTGTCGCGCAATGTCAATGTTGTACACGACGAGGGATTGAGTTTCGGCGATCGCCTGGCCGATAAAATGGCAAGTTTTGGCGGATCATGGATTTTTCTGATCTCATTTGCCGCCGTCATACTGGGTTGGGTGGTGCTTAACTCGCTCATGCTGGCAAAGGCTTTTGATCCTTACCCCTATATTTTGCTCAATCTTTTTCTATCTATGCTGGCTTCCATACAGGCTCCCGTCATCATGATGTCGCAAAACCGGTATGCGGCCAAAGATCGGTTGCAGGCCAGCCATGATTACGAGGTCAACCTCAAGGCAGAGATCGAGATCATGGCGCTGCATGAAAAACTGGATGAAATCCGCAGCAAGGATTTGGCTGAACTCTTGAAACATGTGACAAAGGGTTAAAATTTAGGCATTCAGCTCATTTTTTGGGCATTTGCATTTTTTCATGGCTGCAAAATCGCGCTAAGGCCTTGAAATTGCTGGTGGCACCATCTGGCACGGGGCATGCAGACGTTAACAGACATCAACATAAGGCTCACACACTCATGAAAAAGATCGAGGCGATCATTAAGCCGTTCAAGCTTGATGAAGTGAAGGAGGCCCTGCAGGAAGTTGGGCTTTTGGGCATAACGGTTACCGAAGCCAAGGGTTTTGGCCGCCAAAAAGGCCACACCGAACTTTACCGTGGGGCGGAATACGTGGTGGATTTCCTGCCCAAGGTGAAAATTGAGATCGTTCTG
>JANNXN010000134.1:0-12557 GCA_031409595.1 Rhodobiaceae bacterium | reverse complement strand
TTCAACTTAAGCGAACTACGCTAAGGGCCTGTGGTTCCAGGTCACGGTTTCCAAGCAGCAGCTTGCCGGCCGCTGGGAGCCGCCAACTTCTGTTGCCATAGTTGAAGGCAAAGAGCAGATGGCCGCGGCGGCGTAGCCTGATAGCTTCGGGAAGCTTGATGACCTTGAGTTTTGCCTTTCTGGCAACAAATGCCATCACGCTTGCCATGAGAGTTTGATCCGGCCAGCAGGCGAGATAATGGTGCTTGGCATTTGCCAGAAATGCTGCGCCGCCGTCTTCAAACTTGGCAAGGACGTGAGCCTCCGTTTCAACATGCTCGCGCCAGCGTTCTGCCTTGCCTGAAACCTTGCCTCTTACCTTCTCTGAAATACCCGGGCGTGTCGACGACACCTCGATGACACGGGCCCCTATCACCTCCTGAAGCGGGCCAGGCGGCATGTTGTGTGGAATTGCGTGATGGCGTGTCTTGGAGCCGGTTCTAGGGCCATAGAGCACCACACTGCCCGCTTTTCGAAGGGCCAGCTCGGCCGCATCCGAGACATGAAGCAGGCTTGGAACCAGCACGAGCGCGTAGCCTTCAAGCGAATCCCCCGGCCTCAGGAAATCAACATCGAGCCCAAGCCGGCGCACCGCCTCATACCAGCGGAAAGCAAGTTCATGGTAGCTAAAATCCCGACCCTGGGGCTGAATGCGGGTGTACCATGACGATTCATAGTCATAGACGAGAGCGACCTGAGCCCTTTCGACTTTACCGAGATTGCCGAGCTTCTTCAGTTCCACGGCGACCTCGGCTGCCTCCTTGCCGCCTGGCGACAGTTCATGCTGGCCGGGCAAGTTGAGACCTGCGTGCATCTGTTCTTGCGCAACAGTGGCCTGCCGCCAGCGGAAATAGCTGACGACTTCGGCGCCATGGGCTAATGCTTCCCAGGTCCACAGGCGCACCATGCCGGGCTTTGGCACCGGGTTCCATGGCGCCCAGTTCACCGGGCCGGGCTGCTGCTCCATCACCCAGAAACGGCCATTGCCAACACCGCGATACAGGTCGTGATGAAATGCAGAAATGTCGGGATGCGAGGTTGAAGCCCAGCGGTTGCGTTCTGCCTCCGAAAAAGGGAAGCGCTCGACAAATCCGATCGGATAGGAATCCCATGAGGCAAGGTCCAAGTGGTCGCCCATGGGCCAATGGTCAAACTCGTTGAAGAAACCCATGAAGTTATGGGTGATCCAACGATCTGGCGAATTCGCGCGAATGATGTCGCATTGCATTCTGTCATAGGCAACGACCTGAGAAGACTGGAAACGCCAGAAGTCCAGTCGCGCTGCCGGGTTTGATTCCGTCACTGTCAGGTTTGGCAGGGACACTTCATCGAAACTGTCGACATCCATCGACCAGAAGGCATTGCCCCAGGCTTCGTTCAGTTGATCCGTAGACTGATAAGTTCGCCGCAGCCAGGCGCGAAACGCCTTCAGGTCCTCTTGCCCCCAAGACAGCACCGTGTCGTGGCAGCCATATTCGTTGTCGGTCTGCCAACCAACAATAGCAGGATGCTGTCCATAGCGTTTGGTCAGTATTTCAACGATACGGCGGCTTTCCTGCCAGTAGACTTCGGAGGAAAACGTATAGTGGCGGCGAGAACCAAATCCCCGCACCCGGCCTTGTTCGTCAACAGGCGCAATCTCGGGATGTTCGTCCATCAACCACTTTGGCGGGGTAGCAGTGGGGGTGCCAAGCACGACCTTCAGCCCTGCCTTGCCCAAGATGTCCAGCGCGCGATCGAGCCAGCCCCACTCAAACCGCCCGCGCTGCGGTTCATAGCGAGACCAGGCAAATTCGCCGATGCGAACATAGGAAATGCCAAGCTCGAGCATGCGCTTGGCATCCTTTTCCCACCAGGCTTCAGGCCAGTGCTCGGGATAATAGCAGACACCTAACATTATCTGGTTAAATCGCCATTGCGGATGGCCTTGCCCGCCTGATCGAACAAATGGCAGGCGGCGGCCGGCAAGTTCAACAGCAGCGTATCGTCGGTTTTTTCCTTCGCAAGTCCGTCGGCTTTCACAGATATCTCGCTGCCGTTGGCGAGTGAGGCATAGAACATGGTCTCGGACCCAAGATATTCGGCAACGCGCACCTTGCCTTCCACGATGCCTTGGCCCTTGCCGCCAAGCCTGATGTGTTCAGGACGCACGCCGAGCGTCAGGCTTGTCCCGACCGCAGGCACTGATCCATTTACGTCAAGGGCGATGTTGCCTTCACCGGGCAGTTGCAATGTTAAGGCCTTGCCTTTGACCGATACAACGCTTGTCGGAATGAAGTTCATCCTTGGCGAGCCAATGAATCCTGCAACAAACATGTTGTTGGGACGGTGGTAAAGCTCCAGCGGAGAGCCAACCTGCTCGATTATGCCGCCGTGGAGAACCACAATCTTGTCGGCCATGGTCATGGCCTCGACCTGATCATGGGTCACATAGATCATGGTGCTCTGCAAGTCATGGTGCAGCTTCGCAATTTCAATGCGCATTTGCACGCGCAGCGACGCATCAAGGTTGGACAGCGGTTCATCGAACAGGAACACGTCAGGCTCGCGCACGATGGCACGGCCAATGGCGACGCGCTGGCGCTGGCCGCCTGAAAGTTGCGATGGTTTGCGGTCCATGAGAGGCCCGAGTTGCAGCAATTCCGCCGCGTGCTTGGCGCGTTTTTCAATGTCGGCCTTGGCATGCCCGGTCATGCGCAGGCCGAAGCTGATGTTATCGCGCACCGTCATGTGCGGATAAAGCGCGTAGGACTGGAAGACCATGGCGACGCCCCGGTCTGCCGGCTCTACATCCGCCATTTCACGGCCACCTATCTGCAGCGAGCCTGAGGTGATATCCTCCAACCCTGCGATCATCCGCAGCAGTGTGGACTTGCCGCAGCCCGATGGGCCAACAAAGACGGTGAACTCTCCGTCCGCGATGACCAGGTCCACACCCTTGATGATCTGAACATCGCCAAACGATTTCGTGGCATTCTTAAGTGAGACTGTTGCCATGGTTTACCCCTTGGTGGCTCCGAGAGTGAGACCTGCGATAAAGTGTTTTTGCATCAGGAAGAACATGGCCACAGGTGGAAGTGCGGCAATGATCGAAGCAGCCGCGATCAATTCCCACGCAACTTTCCATTGGCCTTTCAACTCATTCATTCCCGCCGTTACCGGCCTGACGTCGGCTGACTGCGCCATGATGGTTGCCCAGAAGTAATCGTTCCAGATGAAAGTGAAAATGAGAACTGCAAGTGCTGCGATGGCAGGCCGCATCAGTGGCATCACGATGTGCCAGAAGATTCGCCATTCATTGACGCCTTCCACGCGCGCGGATTCGATCAGGGCGAAAGGCAATCCTTTGATAAAGTTCCGCATGAACAACGTGCAGAACCCTGTCTGAAAAGCCACATGGAACATGATCAATCCCATGGTGGTGTTGTACATGCCGAGTTGCAACGTCAAATTCCGCACTGGAATGGCAAGAATTTGAAACGGAACAAAGTTGCCCGCAATAAACATGAAAAAGATCAGCAGGTTGCCGCGGAACTTGTAAACCGCGAGGGCATATCCTGTGAGACAGGACAGTCCCACCGCGCCAATCACCGTTGGAATCGTGACCTTGAAGGAATTGAGGATGTAGTAGCCAATATTGCTGTTCTGAAAGACCGCACTGTAGTTTTCGATGCCTGCAAATCCCGACGGCATGCCGAAATAATTTCCAGCAGCGAGATCGGATGATGGGCGAATCGAGGTGACAGCAATGCCAATGAGCGGAAGAAGCCAAACGAAAAGCGCCACGGGCAGCAGCCACTTGTAGGTGCGCTGCACCCATGGGCTGGTTTTTGCAATCGGGGTCGGGAACATCAGGCATTCCTTTCTTGCGACAGCATGCGGACGATGAAGAGCGTGATGAAGATCAGCATGATGGCGAAGAGGACAACCGCAATCGCTGCGCCATAACCCATGGCGACACCATATTCCGACAGGGCCTGCTCATACATGAAATAGGAGAGCACGCGGCTTGATCCGTAAGGTCCGCCGACCGTCATGATGGAAACCAGATCGAAGGACCGCAATGCGCCAATGACCGTCACCACCAAGGCGATGAAGGTGGCTGGCCGCAGTTGCGGAATGATGATGTTCCACAACATCGACCAGCCCTTGGCATTGTCCATGCGGGCAGCCTCAACCTGTTCCGGATTGATGTTGTTGAGGCCCGTGAGATACAGGATCATGCAATAGGCGATCTGCGGCCAGAGTCCGGCTGCGATGATGCCATAGGTGGCGAAACGTTCGTCGGCCAGGACGGCCACCTGGCTTCCCGTCAGGAGTTCTATGAATTTGGGCAGCAGGCCGAAATCCGGCGCATAGAACCAGCTGAAAATCAGGCCGACCACGACCTGGCTGATAACGAATGGGAAAAAGAACAGGGACTTGTACAACCGGATGCCGGCGACGGTCTGGTTCAGAAAAAGCGCCACGGCAAGACCTGCCGGAATTGCCAGCAGATAAAGCACCAGCCAGATGAGATTGTTCTTGAGCGAGGTGTAGAATGAATCGTCATCCAACAGGTCGACATAGTTGCCAAGACCAACCCAGGTTTTTGGACCAAGGCCATCCCACTCATAGAAGCTGATCCAAACCGACTGGAATATAGGGAATATAACGTAAACCAGGAAGATCAGGATGCCCGGGGCCAAAAACAGCCACGGTGCGAAGTCACGCTGGTTCCACTGCACTTTGCGATTATTATTCATGGTCCCAATCCCCATTTGCTTCAACAAAGACAGAAATAGAGGGAGGAGCCGGGCCGCATTCGCTAAGCCCGACTCCGGGAGGAACTACTTGTAAACCTTGTCAGCGACCTTTTGCAGGCGCTCCAGGATCGCATCGATTTGGTCAGGTTTTGCCATGAATTCCTGGAAACCTTCCATGCCTGCCTTCGCCATGTCAGCCGGAGCATCGCGATCGAAGAACTGGGCAAGCGCATAAGCGCTGGAAAGTTCTTCGAAGCCAGCCTTGATGAACGGATCGTCACCGACAGTCGACTTGTTGTTCACGGGCAATTGGCCAAGTGTTGCGTTCATCTTGGTCTGGACGTCAGCCGAAGCAACATAGGCCAGGAACTTCTTGGCATCTTCCTTGTTCTTCGCACCCGATGGAATGTGGAAAGTATCCGTTGGCGCCTCTTCAGCGCGTGGTATGCCAGGCGTGATTTCAGGGAATACCAGGAAGCCAAGATTGTCATTTGTCATGCCGCCATCCTTGAAGGTTGCGACAGCGAAGTTGCCCATGACATAGTTTGCGGCTTTGCCTTGAGAGAGCAGGGCAGCGGCATCTTGCCAGTCAATCGCCGCAGCGTTTGCAGACATGTAGGGCACTACTTTAGCCCATTCCGCGAATGCGGCCTTCACCTTGGGGTCCGTCCACTTCACCTTGCCGGCCGTGAGGTCCATGTGGAATTCATAGCCGTTGGTGCGCATGTTGATGTAATCAAAGATGCCAGCGCCTGGCCAAAGGGCTTTGGTGCCTGTGGTCAAACAGTCGATGCCTGCCGCCTTGAATTTTTCGCAGTTGGCGACGAACTCAGCCCAGTTCTTTGGTTCGGTGGCTCCGGCTTTCTTGTAGGCGTCCTTGTTATAATAGATGCCCCATTGGTAGTAGGTGTAGGGAACACCCCACTTTTTGCCATCAATGGTCATCGAGGCGGCCGCTGATTTCAGCGTGTCGTTGAAGCCTTCCTTGTCCCACATGTCGGTCACGTCCTCGAACAGGCCAGCCTTGACAAAGGGAGCCATGCGGTTGCCCGCATACCAGGCGGCAACATCCGGCGCATCGGCGGTCAGGAAGTTGCGGATGGCAGACTTGTAACCTTCGTGGTCGAAGTTGTTCCACTTGACCGTGATGCCGGGATTGTCCTTTTGAAAGTCTGCGATCAATTCCTCCATGGCCTTTTTTGGGGCCGGATCGGTTTGATCGGAGTTCAGCACGATTTCGCCAGCCAGTCCGGTCGAAGCAGAAAATGCAAAGGAAATTGCAAGCCCGGTTAGGGCTTTCAGATAGCTCATGGCAGTCCTCCCTTAGGCCGCAGCCACTATGGCGGCGGCGGAAAAACACATGCCCTGTTTTTATTTTGGTTCATGTGACGAGCTTGACGATGGAACAAAAATCGGCAAGTATCTACCGTGTTCGGCACATAAACTTCCTGAATCCTAAGGCGTAATATGGCCAGCCACCCAAACTCGCCACCGGGCTATGTTGATGAAAGCGTACCCGCTCATCCGCACGCCAATCGCGGCTATCCTGTCGTGGTGTTCGGGGATCACAGATTTTGTGCAGGCAAGTCCATGTATGTGCAGCGCATGCCGGGCCCTCACATGCACAGCCAGGTCGAACTCAATTTCGTTCTTAAAGGCAGCATGACCTATTGGTTCGACGGCCGTGAACTCACGTTGTCCGAAGGAAGACTCGCACTTTTCTGGGGCATGATTCCGCATCAGGTTGTTGCCTGTACCGAGCAAACGCAATTCATCGTGCTCTATGTGCCAATGGCGGTGATCCTGGAGCTGCCGACGTTGAGCCGCTTGCGCGACTCCATTTTTCGCGGTGCGGTTGTGGAAGCGCTCGATATCAAGTCCTACGACGCCGACATGTTCCTGCGTTGGCGCGAAGACCTGCTCTCTGCAGATGAACAGCTGGAGCAGATCGTGCGTGGCGAACTCACAGCTCGGGTGCGCAGGCTTGATCGCGAAGGCTGGCATGACTTGCGCAATGTGGCGCCCTTTGCCTTCGACACAACAGCACACAACCACAATCATGACCGTGTCATAAGGGTTGAGCGGATGGTGCGCTACATTGGCGAGCGGGCCCTTGAAGATATCGATGCCGAAGACGTCGCGCGCGCGGCGGATTTGCACCCCAACTATGCCATGACATTGTTCAAGCGGGCAGTCGGCATGACCATCAAGCAATCGATCACGCGCCACAGGCTTGATACAGCCCAATCAATGTTGATCGCCACCGATCAACCGGTAGCGACGATCGCTTTCGATTGCGGCTTTGGTTCGCTTTCGAGCTTTTATGCAAGTTTCGAACACCGTTTTCGGGCCAGCCCAGCGGCATTCCGCCGGGCTTTTGCCGACAAAAGCCGGAGTGCGGCCGACCGCGAAACTTAGGAATCCGGAATCAATTTGCCGAGTTTCCTATTGTTGAATTTGTGGAAACAACCGAAACAGGACTGATCCGGAAATCCCCGGCGGCATAACGTTGAATCCGCCGCAGTTTTCTGAAAACATCACGCGAACGGAAGTGCCACGATGACTGCCAGTCCACACATTGCCTTCATTGGCGCAGGCTCCACCGTGTTCATGAAGAACATCGTTGGAGATATTCTGCAACGTCCGGCGCTGTCGGGCGCCACAATTGCCCTGATGGATATCGATCCGCAGCGGCTTGAGGAGTCTGCGATCGTGGCCGCCAAGCTGGTCAAAACGCTCGGCGTCAATGCACAAATCGAAACCTATCTGGATCAGCGGCGCGCGCTCGACCGGGCAGACTTTGTTGTCGTCGCTTTTCAAATCGGCGGCTATGAACCCTGCACTGTCACCGACTTCGAAGTGCCCAAGAAATACCGCCTGCGCCAAACCATCGCCGACACACTGGGCGTCGGCGGCATCATGCGGGGTCTCCGCACGGTTCCACATTTGTGGAAAATCTGCGAGGACATGCTGCAAGTTTGTCCTGACGCAATCATGTTGCAGTACGTCAACCCGATGGCCATCAACACCTGGGCTATTTCAGCGAAGTATCCGGCCATCCGGCAAGTCGGCCTGTGCCATTCGGTGCAGGGCACGGCGGCTGAGCTGGCCCACGATCTGGATATTCCACTGAATGAAATCCGCTATCGCGCGGCGGGCATCAATCACATGGCGTTCTTCCTGGACTTCGAACATCGCCAGAAAGACGGCAGCCATGCCGATCTCTATCCCCGCCTGAAACAGGGCTACCGCGAGGGGCGGCTCCCCAAGCCGCCAATTGAAAATCCCCGCTGTCCCAACAGGGTGCGTTATGAAATGATGGCGCGGCTGGGCTATTTTGTCACCGAAAGCTCGGAGCATTTCGCTGAATACACGCCCTATTTCATCAAGGAGGGCCGCAAAGACCTGATCGAGAAGTTCGGCATCCCTTTGGACGAATACCCGAAGCGCTGTGTCGAGCAGGTGGCGAAATGGAAGGCCGAAGCGGAGGCCTTTCGCAAGGCTGACCGCATAGACGTGAAGCCCTCACATGAGTACGCGTCATCGATCATCAATTCGGTCTGGTCGGGCGAGCCTTCGGCGATCTATGGAAATGTGCGCAACAATGGCTGCATCGCCTCGTTGCCCAGTGATTGCGCTGTCGAGGTGCCCTGCCTTGTTGACGGCTCCGGCATCCAACCGACCCATGTTGGCGTGTTGCCGCCCCAGCTCGCAGGCCTCATGCGCACCAACATCAATGTGCAGGAGCTGACTGTTGCAGCACTTGTGACCGGCAACAAGGAGTACATCTACCACGCCGCAATGCTCGATCCACACACGGCAGCGGAGCTTGACCTGGAGCAGATATGGAGTCTGGTGAATGACCTTCTTGCGGCCCACGGCGACTGGCTACCGGAATGGGCGCGCGTGCCCCAGAATTGATCGTAGCCGAACGCGAGCCAACGCCCCGCATCGTGTTGGCCGCAGCAAAGGGTCATTCGCGTCGGTTGACCGAAGTCCGCGCCATGTCGGCTGACCCTCCTGATTGCAGAAGAGTTGCCAGAGATCGCGGTCAGCCGCTTCGGACCAAAGCTTAAACTCAAGCTGTCCCCATCAGCTATTGCCATATCGACGTCACCGAGGTGCAGACCGCCGAAGGCAAGTATTACCTCTATGTTGCCACAGATTGGCCTGTCAAATTTGCTCTGGTTTCACATGACCGTTCCGCAAGCGCACTTTGCGGTCGACAATACCCTCACCCAACACACCTGCATGATTTTATTTCCGGTGAGAAGGCCAGTTTGAAGGACCTCAAGCTGCCGCCTGAAACGCTGCGAGTTTTTGGCGGTAACTCAGGGCTTCGGCGATGTGCAGGCGCGCCACCTGATCTTTGCCATCGAGATCAGCGAGAGTTCGCGCCACGCGCAAAACCCGGTGATAGCCCCTTGCCGATAGCCCCATGGCATCTGCCGCATCGCGCATCAGTTTGAGGCCTGCCTGATCGGGCTGGACGATTTCTTCCAGCAGGGTTCCATCAGCCTCTGCATTCAGCCGCAGATGGCCAACACCCAGTTTCGCAAACCGCTCACGTTGACGGAGACGCGCTGCCGCCACACGAACCGCCACATCAGCGCTCGATTCTTTCGAGGCAGGCAAGGTGAGATCGGAGATTTTGACGGCGGGCAATTCAATCTGGATATCCATCCGGTCGAGCAGTGGACCTGAAATCCGCTGCTGATAATCCGACGCACAGCGCGGGCCTTTCCGACACGTATGTCCTGGCTCTCCAGCCATCCCGCACTTGCAGGGGTTCGTTGCCCTTTTGCCATGCGGAGTTAAGTCATTGAAACCAGTGCCCTATGAAAGGGAACCAAAGACCTTGGGGCAGCACCTTAAGAAGCGGCGAATGGAGTTGGGGTTTTTCCAGCGTGACCTGCGCGAACGCTTCAGATTGGAGAAGGAAACCTACGCCAACTGGGAAAAAGACCGTTGCCAACCAGCCATAAGACATTGGCCGGGGATCATTGAGTTCTTGGGATATGACCCCAACCCCGAACCCAAAACCTTCGGCGAAAAATTGCTCGCCTACCGGCGGCGGCATGGGCTTAGCCGAAAGGCGCCGGCCCGGCAGCTGGGTTTGGATGAAGCCACCCTCTTGTGGTGGGAAAGGGATCTACGGATACCCCAACGCCAATGGCAAATTGATGCGATCAGAGGGCTTGGTGTGACCTGACCCTGCTCCGGACTCATTATTGATTTTCGCATCTGCCTGGCGCCTATTTTTAGAGCTCAGAGGACGAATCTGGCATGCCTAAATGGGCCAACAAGTGACATATGGGTAAACTTGGCAGATTGCACTCTGATAAGTAGGCTGATCCAATAAAAGCTCAAGAATTGAAAAGGGCTGACCTGAGGCAGCTCTCGCAAGTGATGTGGCACAATTGGTTCATCGATCATTTTCCATGAATTTGTTGTGTTGATGAGACATGGATCGAGACTAACATGGCTCACGTGCCGGTCGTGTCCCCCTACGATCATTGGAAAACCATGACCTTCCTGGCTGCCTTTCACTACAGCCAAGTCGCCACGCCATGCCGCTGAGACGGCTCGATCAATGGAGAACGCTTATCCAGTGAACCCAAAACGCCAAATACGATTGGCAGAATATCGCTTGTTGTGTGTCCCCAGTCTGGCGGGAGTTCGCCCGGTTCACCTGGCGACAATGTTTATATTTATGATATTACAAGCAAAGACAATATGTTGCAAAACGTCGCTGGTTGCACTTACCTTGGCAAGCGACTTGCATTTTAGGTTTCAATCGCCATTATGCTGCTGGGCATTCAATTGCATCGGCGCAACTGCCGGTAGGCTTAGAACTGTCGAAGGTGAGCCCAATGTGGTCTCGATGGATAAGACCCGCTTCCGTGTATGTGGTCATGTTGGCCATGGTGCATTTTTCAGGCTGGGTGTTCGCGTCAGAACCGATCCGCATTGGAGTTTCCTTGGGACTCACCGGCCAATTTCAGCAACCAGCGACTATGCATAAGCGTGCCTATGAACTTTGGCGAGATGAGGTGAATGGGCGCGGCGGCATCTTGGGAAGGGCCGTAGAGCTTGTGATCCTTGACGACAACGGCGATCCCGAAATGGCAAAAAAGATTTATCGGGAATTCGTATCTGCAGGGTCGGTGGACCACATATTTGCACCCTATTCCAGCCAGCTCACGGCTGCCGTTGCACCCATCGCGGATGCCGCCGACTTTCCCATGCTGGCTGCTGGTGCGGCAGCTGACGATATATGGCGTAGGGGTTATCGCAATGTATTCGGTATTTTGACACCTGCCAGCCGCTACACGCAAGGTATGCTGCGACTGGCTCACGATGCCGGGCTTACAACAGTTGCCATTCTGCACAGCGACGATCCCTTCTCCGAGGAAATAGCGCGCGGTACACGAAAGTGGGCGCCCTATCTGAAGCTTAAGGTGCTCGTAGATGTTGGATTTGCAAGAGATGCAACCGACCTCACCGATGTAGTCCGCCAGGCAAGGGACGCCAGCGTCGACCTGGTTGTCGTCGCTGGGTATCTCAAAGAGGCGGTTCATGCCCGCCAAGCGCTCACAAACCTCGGTTGGCAGCCCAGGGCGTATTTCGCCACAATTGGACCTGCCCTCTCCGACTGGAAGAATATCTTTGGCAACTCTGCTGATCACACCTTCGCCACATCCCTCTGGGAACCAAATGATTCATTTGCGTATCCCCGATCCAAAGAATTCGCGGCCGCTTTCAACTCCCGTTACGGCATGGAAGCGTCTTATCAGGCGGCAGCAGCTTATGCAGCAGGCCAGATTCTTGAGGTAGCAATTGGCGCGTCAAAATCTATTGGCCATGATGAGGTACGAGCAGCATTCTCCGATCTCGACACTTATACTGTACTAGGTCGTTTCGCTGTCGATCGCACTGGCATGCAGGTGAAGCGCCTCGACATGATTATCCAATGGCAAAATGGCCGCAAGGAAATCGTCTGGCCAGAGGAAATCCAGACGTCATTGCCGATTTTTGGAAAGCCCAGCCAGTGAGGTTGATGCGGCCATCGCTGCAATTGGTCATCATTGGCCCCGTGATAGGCCTCATGCTTCTAGCCGGCTTGATACTCTACTTTCTGGTCTTGAAGACCATTGGTGGCTATGCCGACGAGAATATCCGCGCCACAGTCGATTCTCTGCTGCAAAATGCGGTAACAATTGCAGACTCAGAGGTCGACAGGCAGAACCGTGAAAGTCGCGTGGGGGATGCCGACGCCGCGCTGGCTTATCAGCTTAACGCGCGCATCCGATTTGAAGACTTTGCCCGAGACCAAGGAGTTGGCCTGATCGTTGTCGCCGACGGCGCTCCGGATTTTGTAACCGGGGTAACACAGGAGGACGCAATGTCCATCCTTGAAGTCGCGATGGGACCGGGAACACAGCGGGTCCAATCAACAGCAAGCGCCAACTACTATACGACCTCGGCGAACTTCAGGCCATGGAATTGGCGAATCCTCCTGGTCAAGGATGCCACCGATTTCAATGCCCTGATTCGAGAGGTGCAGTTTATCTACGGCGGGTCTGCTCTGGCTCTTCTCGCAACTGCTGCTCTTTTGGTGTTTGGTCTGCGTCAGTTTATGGTGCGGCCGATCTATCAGATAGCAGCAGAATTCAGCAGTGGTTACGCACCTGCATACAGGGGCGTAAAAGAGCTTGAACATCTCTCCGTTAGCATCGGTGCAATGCTTCAGTCGCTGGGTGCCAAGACCTT
>JANNXN010000133.1:0-3986 GCA_031409595.1 Rhodobiaceae bacterium | reverse complement strand
AGTTCATTGAATTCCGCGGCAGAGAAAAGCGGGGCGCCGCGATTGCCGGGAAAGCCGGGGTAGTCATCCAGCATCAGGGCGGTCATGGATTCCAACACGCCGTCCATGAATATTTTGACGCGGCCGGAATGCAGCATGTCGCCCTGATAGGCCTCTCGCATTTCGACAGCTTCTTCGACGCGATCGAGATTGAAAAAGTTTTTGTAGTGGAAGGGCACTTCAACGCGCGCGGTGAGTTCGTTGTTGCCCTGCAGGGCTTTCAGCAATTCGAGCTGATACCAGTTGCCATCCATGTTGTGGATGGACGTGATGCCGAGGGAGGCGCAGTAGGTGAGGCCTTGCTGCAAGAATCGCTGATCAATGCGGCGTTCAGCAGGGGTGGCTGCGGGCTGGGGATTTTCGCCTGTGGTCATGCCCAGCCATTCGCGGCCACCAGTTGCTGTGAGGGCGAGGATGGGTGAATAGGCGGCGGACTCGAGAAGTTCGCCAGTGGCGAGGCCATCGTCCCCCATGAGGATTTCATTGCCGGGGGGAAGGCTTCGCCCTTGCAGGATTCCGGCTGATTCGAGCGCCCTTGTATTGGCCCAGATTGTATGGTGGTCAAAGCAGAACAGAGCCAGGGGGCGGTCGGGCAGGATGGCGTCGAGGATGTGGCGGGTAATGGGGGTGTCGCCAAAGGTGACGGGGGAGGCCCCGGTTGCCATGATGATGGTGTCTTTCGGGTGGGCGGCGGCATATTGACGTATCGCTTCCGAAACGTTGTCCAACCCCTTGATATTGTTTATCATAAGACTGCTCAATTCGACCGAACCACCGAACAGATGAATATGGCTCTCAATAATGCCTGGCATGACGGTGTTCGTTTGGGCGTCGATGAGCCGGGTGTGTTTGTCCTTATGAGGCAAAATCTCCGAATTCGATCCTATTGCCATGATCTTGTTGCCCTTTATGGCAATGGCTTCCGCCTGTGGGCCGTGGCCGCTCATGGTCAGGATGCGGGCGCTATGGATGATCAGGTCGGCGGAATGCATTTTTAATCCCTTTGTTTACCTCCTCTTAAATGCCCACTTGCAAATCAGGCCGCAAGGCGTCACATTTACCCTGTCATTAACAATTGAAAGGAGGTGATCCTATGTCGAGTGAGTTCACAGCGTTTACGAGCAATCTCGTAAGGATCGTGAATTTGGCAGGGTTTACTGTCTGATCGATCTGAATCCGAGGGCGCAAGCATTCGCGCATCTCACGGAAGAGGCCGCTTGAAACGCGGCCTCTTTTTTATGCCTTGAACACTTCCATCTTGATGGGACCGTCGCCTCTGCCGTGAATGAATTGGTCGACGTAGGGGTTTTGGCTGTAGTCGATGGTTTTGGCTTCGCCTTGCCAGATGATTTGGCCCTTGTAGATCATGGCGATCTGGTCGGCGATTTTTCTGGCTGAGGCCATGTCGTGGGTGATGGAAATCGTCGTGGCGCCCAGGCGCTTGACGCAATCGACGATCAGCTTGTTGATGATGTCGGCCATGATGGGATCGAGGCCGGTTGTGGGTTCATCGAAGAAAATAATTTCGGGATCGGCTGCGATGGCGCGGGCCAGCCCCACGCGCTTTTGCATGCCGCCGGAAAGCTCTGCCGGATAAAGCGCTCCCACATCGGAGGTGAGACCCACCTGCAGGAGTTTTTCCATGGCGATGTCGCGGGCCTTGGTGCGCGCCATGTTGCGGCCCTGGATCAATCCAAAGGCGACATTCTCCCAAACACTGAGCGAGTCAAAAAGGGCACCACCCTGAAACAACATGCCAAAGCGCGAAAGATAATTATCGCGGGCCGCGCCGCTGAGTTTTGTGACTTCTTCGCCGCCAATCCTGATGGAACCGCTGTCAGCGCGGAGGATTCCCAAGACACATTTCAGCATGACGGATTTGCCCGTTCCAGACCCGCCGATGACAACCAGCGACTGGCCTTTGGGCACAGAGAGATTGATGCCGTTCAGAACCGTTTTGCTGCCAAAGCTTTTGTGCACGTCCTGCAGAACAATGTGACCGTCAGACATCGCTCACTCCGAAAACAGCAGGTTGGTGAGCGTGAAGTTGGCGGCGAGAATGAGGATGGCGGCTGAGACCACTGCGTTTGTTGTGGCGCGGCCAACACCCTGGGCGCCGCCTTTTGAATTGAAGCCGTGATAGCAGCCCATCACGGCGATGATGAAGCCAAACACGGCTGCCTTGATCAGGCCGGAGGTGACATCATCCAGCTCCAGAAAGTCCGCCGTGTTCTTGATATAGGCAAAGGCGTTGAAGCCGAGCGAACGGGTGCCCACGATGTAACCGCCCATGATGCCGATGGTATCACCGATGGCGACGAGAATTGGCAGAGTTACAACAGCGGCCACGAGCCTCGGGCCCACGAGATATTTGAAGGGATTGGTTGAGAGGGTGACGAGCGCGTCAATCTGTTCGGTGACGCGCATGGTGCCAAGTTCCGCGGCGATTGATGCGCCCACACGGCCCGCCACCATGAGGCCAGCCAGCACGGGGCCAAGTTCACGGGTGATGCCGAGCGCCACGATTGAGGCCACGAGGCCCTCTGCATTGAAGCGCGATGACCCCAAATAAATTTGCAGCGCCAAAGCGCCGCCAGTGAAGAAGGCGGTGAGGCCAACAACGGGAAGCGAATTGTAGCCGATGCGCCATATCTGCTCCAGAATCTGACGGCCATAGAATGTTGGCATGAGGCCCTGCAGCAGGCCGTCTTTCAAAAACAAAGTCACCCGGCCGATTTCGACGAGCAGGGCGAGCACGGCTGCGCCCAGCGGCTGCAGCGGGTTTAGGCGTTGAAGTGGGTTCAAGTCATGCCATCCGAATCAGGTTCAGAATAGAGTCTGGCATAACGGCTGCCCAAACGGGTGAGTAATTCGTAGGATATGGTGCCAGCCCAGCTTGCCGCTTCATCAATCAAAATATTGGGGCCGAGGATTTCAGCGCGGTCGCCGCGCCTCACGGGCAGGGGCAGATCAGTCACATCAATGACCATCATGTCCATGGAGACACGGCCGATGATGGGGCAGCGCCTGCCGCCCACAAAAACTTGCGGCGGGCTGTTGCTTTCGCGGGAACTGAGGGAGCGGGGAACGCCATCCTTATAGCCAGCGCCAAGCACGGCGATGCGGGTTTCACGCCTGGCTCGCCACGTGGCACCGTAGCCCACGGTTTCACCAGTCTCGACGTTGCGGGTTTGCATGATGGCGCCTTCGAGGCAGGCCACTGCTTGCATGGGGTTGGCCAGGGCAGAGGTGGGATTTCCGCCATAGAGTGCAATGCCGGGGCGCACGAGATCATGGGCATAGTCCTTGCCCAGAAAGATGCCGCTGGAATTGGCGAGGCTGGCTGGCACGCCGGGGAGTTTGCTGCGCGCCACATTGAACGCGTCGCGCTGTTTTGCATTTAGGGAGTGCGGCGGATCATCGGCGCAGGCCAGGTGGCTCATGAGGAGGGTCACCTTCATGTCCCGCATCGTTGCCGTGTCGGCGAGCAGGCTTGCATATTCCGGCAGTGAAAAACCCAGACGATTGATGCCCGTATCGACATGAATGGCGCAGGGAAGCTTGCGGCCATAGATGCGCCCGAAGGCTGCCCACTCGCGGGCCTCTTCGATTGAAATCAATGCGGGCAAGAGATTGTGCTGGGCATAGAACTCGGCTTGGCCGGGAAACAGGCCATCGAGCACAAAGATTGTGGCGTCGCGCAAAATTTCGCGCAGTTCTTCGCCCTCCATCGGGCGGGCCACGAAGAAGCTGCGGCAACCGGCTTGCCACAAGGCTTTGGCCACTGGGGCAATGCCGAGGCCATAGGCGTTGCCTTTGACAGCCGCGCCGCATTCGGATTTCCCAGCATGGCTGTTGAGATAGCGCCAGTTCTTTTGAATGGCGCTGAGGTCGATGGAGAGGACGGCTCCGGCGAGGTCTGGCGGGATGGGTGAAAGCGAATTCAT
>JANNXN010000132.1:0-16465 GCA_031409595.1 Rhodobiaceae bacterium | reverse complement strand
CGTGGCGAGCTTGCGGGCAACCCTGAGCATTTTCAACTCGGTCTCAACATCAAGGCCGTAGCCGGATTTGATTTCGATGGTGGTGATGCCTTCGGCCAACATGGAATCGAGTCGCTGCAGTGCGGAGTCGAGAAGGAACTGTTCGGACGCTTCTCGAGTGGCGCGAACGGTTGCCATGATGCCGCCGCCGGCCCTGGCAATATCCGCATAGGCCGCACCATTGAGGCGCATTTCAAATTCATGGGCGCGATTGCCGCCATAAACCAAATGCGTATGACAATCGATGAGGCCGGGGGTGAGCAGCCTGCCGCCGCAGTCATGGACGGGTTCGACAGCAGGTGCGGCATGGGCAGGCCCCACCCATTCTATCATTCCGTGTTGAGTCACTACGCTTGCGTTCTCCATGAGACCGTATCCATTTATCATGGTAGCGATTCGAATATTTTTGAGGAGCACGATTTTACCCACTTGTATAAGGTTGTATATACAGTATAGTTGATTCATGACACAAAGCAAGTTCCGTTTCGCATCGGCGCTGACATCTGAGGGATGGCAGCAGGATGTTGCTGTCACCGTCGATGCTGCTGGACTGATCACAAATGTTGCCGCGGGCGGCAATGACGGAACGCTGATCAGGGGGGCTGCAATTCCGGCCATCGCCAATGTTCATTCACATGCCCACCAGCGCTTGATGGCGGGCTTGGCCGAGCGTGCCGGGCTTGCGGCCGATAGTTTCTGGACGTGGCGCGAGGTGATGTATGGCTTTGCCCTCAAGCTGTCGCCGGACGATCTCGAAGCTGTGGCCGCCCAGGCCTATGTGGAAATGCTGAAGGCCGGCTATTCCTGCGTGGGCGAGTTTCAATATCTGCATCACCAGCCCGATGGCCTGGCTTACGATGAACCGGCTGAAATGTCGCTCCGGTGCATTTCGGCGGCCGAGCAGGCTGGCATCGGGATTACGCTGCTGCCCACACTCTATACTTATGGCGGTTTTGGCGGGCAGGCTTCGAATGCGGGACAGCGGCGGTTCGTCAACACCGCGGATCAGTTTCTGGAAATTCATGCAACGCTTGCCAAGGTTTGCGGTGCGGGTGCGCTGCGGCGGCTTGGCATTTCTCCGCACAGTTTGCGCGCGGTGACGGTGGAACTCCTGCGCGCGGTTCTGGACGGCATAGGGCAGGGCGAGCGGGTTCATATCCATGTGGCCGAACAGGTCCGCGAAGTGGAGGATTGCCTTGCATGGTGTGGCCGGCGGCCCGTTGACCATCTACTGGAAAATTTCGAAGTGTCGCAGAGATGGTGCGCCATTCATGCGACCCACATGACGGCGGCTGAAACTGCGGCCCTTGCAAGATCGGGAGCAATCGCTGGACTATGCCCAACGACCGAGGCCAATCTGGGCGACGGAATTTTTCCGGCGGTGGATTTTATCAAACACAACGGCGGTGGCGTGGCGATTGGCAGTGACAGCCAGATTTCAATTTCGGTTGCCGAAGAGCTGCGCCAGCTGGAATATTCGCAGCGCCTGCGTGATCTTACCCGCAATGCGCTTTCGGCAGGCGCTGGGGCATCAACGGGGCGAAGCCTGCTTGATGCGGTTTGGCGCGGCGGGGCCACCAGTCTTGATCAACCGACGGGAGCGATTGCCGTGGGGAAGCGCTGCGACATTGCGGTGCTTGATGAGGACCATGCGGCGCTGACCGGACGCCAGGGTGACGGCCTGCTCGACAGCTGGATTTTTTCGGCGGGGAACGCGGCGGTGAAGGACATGATTGTGGCGGGCCGCCATGTGGTCAAGGATCGGCATCACGACGGGGAAGACACACTCAAAAAACGATTTACGGAAACGGTGAGGCGGCTTGCATGAACATCATCATTGGCGAAACGGCCCTGACACTTGCACATGTGCGGGCTGCATTGGCGGGGTCCGTCACAGTTTCACTGTCGGGCAAGTCTGCGGCGCTCATTGCGCGTAGTGCGGAAACCGTGGCGCGGCTGCTGCAAACGGGTGATGCGATTTATGGCGTGAACACCGGGTTTGGAAAGCTGGCAAAAACCCGGATTGCCAGTGCGGATCTTTCAAGGCTGCAGGTCAATATTGTGCGGAGCCACGCGGCAGGTGTGGGGGCTCCCCTTGATGCCGGCGTCACACGGCTCATCATGCTGCTCAAGATCAACGCGCTTTCCCAAGGCGCTTCCGGCATTTCAACGGGCGCTGTTGAAACGCTGGTGGGCCTGCTTAACTCTGATGTCCTGCCGGTTATTCCGGGTCAGGGATCGGTTGGCGCATCGGGTGATCTGGCGCCACTGGCGCACCTCAGCCTGGTGCTGATGGGGGAAGGCGAAGTCTCGCACAAGGGCAAGCGATTGAGCGGCATGCAGGGGTTGAAAGTTGCCGGCCTGCAGGCGGCATCCCTTGGCCCCAAGGAGGGGCTGGCGCTGCTCAACGGCACGCAGGTTTCAACCGCACTCGCACTTTCGGGATTGATCGCGGCGGAGAGAAATGCAGCGGCCGGAATTTTGGCTGGCGCCCTTTCCGTTGATGCGGTGATGGGGTCTGACACGCCGTTCGATCCCCGCATTCATGCGCTCCGCCCGCATCCGGGGCAGGTTCTGGCGGCCTCGCATTACCGCCGGTTGCTGTCTGGCAGCGCCATTCGCGCTTCGCATCTGGTGGATGATGAGCGGGTGCAGGACCCCTACTCATTCCGCTGCCAGCCCCAGGTGATGGGGGCGTGCCTCGATATTCTGGCCAACGCAGCGCGCACGCTGGTGATAGAAGCCAATGGCGTTTCAGACAATCCGCTGGTGTTTGCTGAGGATGGCGCGGTGCTATCAGGCGGAAACTTCCATGCGGAAGCGGTGGCCTTTGCGGCGGATATCATTGCACTCGCGGTGGCGGAGATGGGCTCGCTTTCAGAGCGGCGCATCGCGGCGTTGATCGATACGTCCATTTCATTGTTGCCGCCGTTTCTGATCCGCAATCCGGGTTTGAATTCGGGCTTCATGATTCCACAATGCACCGCTGCAGCGCTGATGAGCGAGAACAAGCAGATGTCGCATCCGGCTTCGGTTGATTCAGCGCCCACATCGGCCAATCAGGAAGACCATGTGAGCATGGCGACCCACGGGGCGCGGCGGCTTGGACCGATGAATGCCAATCTCTCCCGCATTATCGCGATTGAATTGATGGCCTCGGCTGAAGGGATTGATTTCAGGCGGCCGCTTCAATCATCTGTCGCCCTGGAGCGGGCCTACGGACTGATCCGCACGAAGGCGCTGCCGCGCGACGAGGACCGGGAATTTTCAACTGATATTGAAGCGGTGGCGGCGATGATTGAAGGTGGCGTGTTTGAAAATCTGGTTCCGGGGTTGCTCAGCGATTTGTCATGAGTGGGTTTGATCATCCGTGGGCGGCACTGGAGTTTGCCGCCGCAGAGTGGCCGACGGAGGATGCGCTGGTTTTTCCGCACCAGGGGCAAGGCTTGAGTTTTTCGCAATGGCGGAAACGGGCTGAGGACATGGCGGGCAGGCTTTCTGCTGCGGGCATCAGGGGAGGCCAGCATGTGGCGTTGCTGGCGGAAAACCGCATTGAGTGGCCCATCGTGCAGATGGCCTGCGCTGCAATGGGTGCGGTGTTTGTGCCGCTCAATTCGCATTACCGCCGGGATGATCTTGCCTATGTCTTGAAGCAATCCAACGCCGTGGCGCTGATTTGTTCGCGGGGCTTTCGTGGCAATCCCTATCTGGAAAATGTTGCCGCGTTGCGTGGGCAATTGCCTGACCTCCGCCACGTGTTTTGCCTTGATGAAGACTGGGTGCGGGAGGCTGGGAGTTTTGATCATGTTGCCAGCAAAGTTGCAGCGCTGCTTTATACATCCGGCACGACAGGCTTTCCGAAGGGCGCTCTTCTATCGCACCGGGCGATGATGCTGGATGCGCTGGGTGCTGCGGAGCGCTTGGGCCTTGCGGCGGGGGACCGCTGGACGTCGATTATTCCGCTGTTTCATTGCGCGGGCTGCATTATGAACATTCTGGGCTGCCTGCAACGGGGCGCCACCTATGTGGGGGTTCCGAGTTTTGATGCGGACACCATGTTTCGGGTCATTCAGGATGAACGCTGCACGTTTCTGTCGGGCGTGCCAACGTCCTATCTCGCCATGTTGGACCATCCCGCACGGAAGACCTATGATCTCAGCAGTTTGAAGGCGGGAAGCTGTGGCGGGGCTGACGCCAATCCAGAAATTCTGCGGCGTTGCGCCGAAGAATTTCCGCTGCGGGGGTTGGCGCAGGTCTATGGGCAGACGGAGGGCGCCACACTTTTTGCCTGTCCGCAGGCTGACGATCCGTTGCGATTTGAAACTGTGGGCAAGGCGCTGCCGGGCTATGAATTGCGGATTGTCAGTCCTGATAGTCTTGCGGCGATGCCTGCCGGTGAGATTGGTGAAATCCAGGCGCGGGGGCCCATGGTGATGGAAGGCTATTACGCGATGCCGGAGGCAACAGCTGAAACCCTATTGCCCGGGGGATGGCTTCGCACAGGAGATCTTGGATATCTGCGGGGTGATGAACGATTGGTGATCGCGGGTGGGCGGCTTCGTGACATGATCATCCGGGGTGGCGAAAATATTTATCCGGCCGAGATTGAGAATATTCTGGCTGAACATGAGTCCATTGCTGGCGTTGCAGTGTTTGGGATGAAGGATGATTACTATGGCGAAATTGTTGCTGCTGCTGTTCAACTGCGCCATGCTGTTTCAGCGCGGGAGCTGGCTGCAACATGTGGAGGACGCATTGCCAAGTTCAAAGTGCCTGTGGTTTTCTTTCGGGTGGATGCCTTTCCGTTGACTGCTTCCGGCAAAGTGCGAAAAGTTGAATTGCGGGACATGGCCAGCAAGGCCGCACTTGAGGTTTTGGCATGATACTTACATTCTGGTTTGATGTGCATTCGCCGTGGAGCTATCTGGCGGCGCACAGTATTGGCGATCTGGCGCGTCGGCATGCCTGTGAATTGCTGTGGCGGCCTTTGCATTTGCCGAGCCTGCAGCAGAAGATCAACGGGCGCAAACCACTTGAGGAAAATCCGGCTTTTGTGCGCTGGTACACCCAGGACGCGCAGGATTGGGCAGCTTTGCAGAACCTGCCGCTGATTTTTCATCCGCAGTATCCGCTCCGCAATTCAAGGGCTTTGCGGGCCTGCCTTTATGCGGCTGATCAGGGCCAGGCAGAGGCCTTTGTGAAACTTGTCATGCGGAAATACTGGTCGGAGGCTGGCGATATTTCCGATCTGGAGCAGCTTGGCGCCTGGGGTTCAGCATGCGGGCTGGACGCCGATGGTGTCAGACAAGCGGCCACTGATGAAAAATTCAAGGCGCGGGTTGAGGCCAATACGGACGCGGCAATCGCGCGTGGCATCTTTGGCGTGCCGACGGTTGATACGGGAACAAAACTCTATTTCGGCAATGACCGGCTGGACTTGCTGGATTTGCATCTGGCTAGTTCTTCAGGCGGTAGCCGGTTTTGAAGATCCAGGCGATCACGACGAGGCATAGGGCGAGGAATCCGATGATGGCCAGCAGGCTGGTGCCGATGCTGACATCCGCGCTGCCGTAGAAACTCCAGCGGAAGCCGCTGACGAGATAGACCACTGGATTGAACAGGCTGACGGTTTGCCAGAAGGGCGGCAGCATGTTGATGGAATAGAAACTGCCGCCGAGGAATGTGAGCGGCGTGATGAGCAGCAGCGGGATGAGCTGCAGCTTTTCAAAGCCATCAGCCCAGATGCCGATGATGAAGCCCAGGAGACTGAAGGTGATTGCCGTGAGGACAAGAAAGCCCAACATCCAGAACGGGTGCAGGATTTCCATCGGCACGAACAGGGCGGCGGTGGCCAATATGATCAGCCCAAGGATGATTGACTTGGTGGCGGCGGCCCCCACATAGGCAATGGTAAGCTCGACGTAGGAAACGGGTGCGGAGAGCAATTCGTAGATCGTGCCGATGAATTTTGGAAAATAGATTCCAAACGACGCGTTGGTGATGCTCTGGGTGAGGAGCGAAAGCATGATAAGGCCCGGCACGATGAAGGCGCCATAAGCGACGCCGTCAACTTCCTGGATGCGCGAGCCAATAGCCGCGCCGAAGACCACGAAATAGAGCGAGGTGGAAATAACCGGCGAGATGATGCTTTGCAGCAGGGTGCGGCCGGCCCTTGCCATTTCAAAGCGGTAGATGGATTTTATGCCGTTGAAATTTATCATGGCGCATGCACCAGGCTTACGAAGATCTCTTCGAGGGAGCTTTCTTTGGTTTCAATATCAGTGAAGGCAATGCCCGCTTTCTTGAGGTCGGCGAGGAGCGTTGCAAGGCCCAATTTGTCGGCGTGGGTATCGTAATCATAGGTCAACGCGGCGCCGCTTTCCGATAGCGACAGCTGGTGCCTGGCGAGCGCCTTGGGAATGTTCTTGAGTTTGGCAGCAAGTTCAAGGGTGAGATGTTTCTTCCCGAGCTTGGCCATCAGGGCCTTTTTATCTTCCACCAGAATGAGTTCACCTTTTGTGATGACGCCGATGCGGTCGGCCATTTCTTCTGCTTCATTGATATAATGGGTTGTCAGAATTATGGTGACACCGGTTTCACGAAGGTCACGCACAAGTTGCCACATGTCGCGGCGGAGTTCCACGTCAACGCCGGCGGTGGGCTCATCGAGGAAAAGGATTTGGGGTTCGTGCGACAGTGCCTTGGCGATCAGCACGCGGCGTTTCATGCCGCCCGACAGCGTCATGATTTTCTGGTCTTTCTTGTCCCATAGTGACAGGTCCTTCAGGATTTTTTCGACATGGGCATGATTGCGCGGCAGGCCGAAAAGGCCGCGGCTGAAATTCACGGTTGCCCAGGGGGTTTCGAAGGCGTCGGTCGTCAGTTCCTGCGGCACCAGGCCGATGAGCGACCGGGTTTTGCGGAAGTCCCTCACATTGTCGTGGCCATTGGCGAGAACAGCCCCCGAACTCGCCGTGACTATGCCGCAGATGATGCTGATCAGTGTGGTTTTGCCTGCGCCATTGGGGCCCAAGAGGCCAAAGATTTCGCCCTCTTTGATTTCAAGATTGATGTTTTTGAGGGCCTGGAAGCCCGATTTATAAGTTTTTGAGAGATTGGTGACGGAAATGGCGGGGGTCATGAATTAACAGGTAGTAGTTGGTGGCGTTACATTCAAGCCTTTGTCAATCGCTGTTGCCTGGTCAGGTATCCCACAATCACTTCTGCGGCCTGCTCGGGGGAGAGTTTTTCGGTTTCCAGCGAAAGCTCCGGATTTTCGGGAACTTCGTAGGCTGACGAAATGCCGGTGAAATTCTTGATCTCACCGCGCCGCGCCTTGGCGTAGAGGCCTTTGACGTCGCGTTTTTCGGCTTCGGCCAAAGGGGTGTCGACGAAGATTTCGACGAATTCACCCTCGGCCACACTTTCACGCGCCATCAGGCGTTCGGCGCGGAAGGGGGAAATGAAAGACACCAGCACAATCAATCCGGCATCGACCATGAGCTTTGAGACTTCAGCCACGCGGCGGATATTTTCAACCCGGTCGGCATCGGTGAAACCCAAATCGCGGTTGAGGCCGTGGCGGACGTTGTCGCCGTCCAGCAGATAGGTCATGTGGCCCATGGCGTGGAGTTTCTTTTCCGCCAGGTTGGCGATGGTGGATTTGCCGGAACCCGACAGGCCGGTGAACCACAGCACGGTGGGTTTCTGTTTGGCGATCCTGGCGCGCGAGACTTTGTTCACATCCATGGCCTGCCAATGGATGTTTGAAGCGCGGCGCAAGGCGAAGTGAATGAGCCCCATGCCAACAGTTGTATTGGTGAAGCGGTCAATGATGATGAAGCTGCCGAGATGGCGATTGTCCGTGTACGGCGCAAATGCGATGACGCTGTCGAGCTCCAAATGGCAGACGCCGATTTCATTCAGCGTGAGGGTTTTTGCCGCCACGTGCTCCATGGTGTTGACGTTGACCTTGTGGCGCAGGCTATCCAGAGTTCCGGGTACCTGGCGGGTTCCGGCCTTGATGATGTAGGGGCGGCCAGGCAGCATGGGTTCATCGCCCATCCACAGAACTTCCACTTCGAACTGATCAGAGACTTCGACGGGATCAGCCGCGTTGCAGATGACGTCGCCGCGGCTCACGTCAATTTCGGTGGTGAGCGTGATGGTGAGGGATTGACCGGCCACACCTGCCAGGAGATCGCCGCCGAAGGTTACGACACGTTCAACGGTTGCCGTCTTGGCTGATGGCAGAACTTTTATGGCGTCACCGGGGCGGACCGACCCACTGACGATGGCGCCGGAGAAGCCGCGGAAATTCTGGTCCGGGCGGTTCACCCATTGCACCGGCATGCGGAAGGCCTTGGTGGCGAGGTCATCATCCACCGGCACGGTTTCGAGGTGCGCCATGAGGGTTGGGCCGTGATACCAGGGCATGGCGGCAGAGGGATCGACGACATTGTCACCGGCGAGTGCTGACAAGGGAATGCAGGTGATGTCGGTGGCGCCGATGCCCTTTGCGAAAGCGCGGTAGTCAGCCTCAATGCTCTCAAAAACTTTCTGGTCGTAATTCATCAGGTCCATCTTGTTGATGGCGACGACGAGATGCTTGATGCCGAGAAGGGTTGCAATAAAAGTGTGGCGGCGGGTTTGGGTGAGGACGCCTTTGCGCGCGTCAATCAGGATCACGGCGAGGTCTGCGGTGGAAGCACCGGTTGCCATGTTGCGGGTGTATTGTTCATGGCCCGGCGTATCCGCCACGATGAATTTGCGCTTGTCGGTGGTGAAGGCCCTGTAGGCCACGTCAATGGTGATACCCTGCTCGCGCTCGGCTGAGAGGCCATCAACGAGCAGCGCGAAATCGAGATTGCCGCCTTGCGTTCCCATCTTCTTGGAGTCTGCTTCGAGGGCCAGCAACTGGTCCTCGAACAGCATCTTGGCTTCATAAAGAAGCCTGCCGATGAGGGTTGATTTGCCGTCATCGACGGAGCCGCAGGTGATGAAGCGCAGCAGGTCTTTGTTCTCCTGGGCCTTCAGATAGGCTTCGACATCGCCCCCTTCGAATTCGATGAATTTGGTCATCAGAAGTAGCCCTCCTGCTTCTTCTTCTCCATCGAAGCGGCTTGGTCCTTGTCAATGACGCGGCCTTGGCGCTCGGAGGAGGTGGCCACCAGCATTTCTTCGACGATATCGAGCAGCGTTGTGGCGTTCGAGTCAATGGCGCCGGTCAAGGGATAACAGCCAAGCGTGCGAAAACGGATTTTGCGCATTTCAGGTTTTTCGCCGGGGTTAAGGCGCATGCGGTCATCATCGACCATGATCATCTGGCCGTCGCGCCAGACAATGGGGCGAGGGGCTGCAAAATACAGCGGCACGATGGGGATGTTCTCAATGTGGATATATTGCCAGATGTCGAGCTCGGTCCAGTTTGACAAAGGGAACACGCGGATCGATTCGCCCTTGCTTTTGCGGGCGTTGTAGAGGTTCCACAGTTCCGGGCGCTGGTTTTTGGGATCCCAGCGGTGCCGGGTGTCGCGGAATGAAAAAATGCGTTCCTTGGCGCGGGATTTTTCCTCATCGCGGCGGGCCCCGCCAAAGGCCGCGTCAAAGCCATACTTGTCGAGCGCCATTTTCAGGCTGTCGGTTTTCATGATCTGGGTGTGCAGCGCCGAGCCATGGTCGAAGGGGTTCACATCCTTGGCGACGCCATCGGGATTGATGTGAACGATGAGTTCCAGGCCTAGGCGCTTTGCCGTTTCATCGCGCATCTTGATCATGTCGCGGAATTTCCAGCGGGTGTCGACATGCATCAGCGGAAAGGGCGGCTTGGCGGGATAAAACGCCTTCATGGCGAGGTGCAGCATGACGGCTGAATCCTTGCCCACCGAATAGAGCATCACAGGCTTTTCGCACTCAGCGGCCACTTCGCGAATGATGTGAATGGACTCAGCCTCAAGGCGTTCGAGGTGGGTGAGCTTTTTCAAAGCGGGGGCTTGCTGCATTGCAATATCCTTGTTCGAAATGGCTATATGCCGATGTCTTTCGACAAACGCAAGGTTGCACTTGCTGGTTGTGCGGCTTTCGCGTTAGTGTTTTCGAAGAGGGACGGCATGAAAAAATTATTCCGCAAGACAAAGACGGTCAAAAAGGCTGCACCCAGTTTGCCGTATCAGGAGCCGCACCAGGCAGCGGCGGCGCAGGGGAACTTTCTGGAAGAAGCCATCGGGCGCGAGGTCAAGCGATTTCGCGAGAAGCTTGGCATTACGATTTCAGAACTTGCCAAGGATGCGGGCATGTCGGCGGGCATGCTTTCCAAGATTGAAAATGGCGCCACATCGCCGTCGCTGAGTTCGTTGCAGGCTTTGAGCCGGGCGTTGCAGGTTCCGGTGACAGCCCTGTTCCGGGGCTTTGAGGAAATCCGGGATGCCTCGTTTGTGAAGGCGGGGCAAGGGCTGACGATTGAACGGCGGGGGACGCGCGCCGGGCACCAGTATCAATTGCTGGGCCACAGCCCCCATGGGCCGGTGATGGTTGAGCCCTATATGATCACGCTCACGGCGCAATCGGATGTGTTTCCGACGTTCCAGCACAGCGGGCTGGAGATGCTTTACATGCTGGAGGGCAACGTGGTTTATCGCCATGGCGACAAGACCTATGACATGCACCCCGGTGACACCCTGTTTTTCGACGCCGACGTGCCGCACGGGCCGGAAGAGCTGAAAAAGCTGCCGGCACGGTATTTAAGTGTGATCAGCTATCGCCGGGAAGAATGATTGACAAAGTGGCTACCGGTAGCTACATTATGGGGCGTGAACATTAATGCCAAAGACGCGAAGAACAGATTCTCAGAACTCCTGAACCTGGCGGAATCCGGTGAGACGGTGGTTGTGACGCGCCATGGCAAGCCAGTGGCAACACTCACGCCCTATAAGGAGAGGAAAGGCGGCGTTGATTGGGAGGGCGGTAAAAAATTCATGCAAGAGCACGGTATTGAGAAATTTTTTTCATTCATTGCGCCGGATTTTGATGACCCTTTGCCGGAGGATTTTCTGCTCAGGCCTTTGCCTTGACGCTATCAGTATTGCTGGATTCACAGATCATTTACGCGGTGATCCAGGATGCAACTGACCAGCTTTCCCCCAAGATCAGAAACTTTTTGCGGGACGGCGATCTTTCGGCGACCGTGAGTGTGACGTCATTGTGGGAGCTGACCATAAAATGGCGAACGGGAAAATTGGGACTCTTGTTTAGTCCAGAAATGCTGCCAGGAATTATTCGTTCATTTGGCTTCACACTTCTGCCAATCACCGAAATGCACGTTATTGCCGAAATTGTGCCAGAGTTGGAGCACCGCGATCCATTTGACCGTCTGCTTCTCGGGATTTGTGCTGTCGAGGGCATGAGGCTGTTAACCGTTGATAAAGCACTCGTTAACCATCCGCTGGCGTGGCGGGCCTGATTTTAGTTCATTCCTGTTGTGAAAAAATAATTCCTGGTAGTTGAATGTGGGAAAGCGCCCTGTTACAGTTGGAAGATATGTAACTGAAAAGGTCGTAGGCACCATGTGCGGGATTGTTGGTCTTTATCTCAAGAACCCGAAACTGAAATCGAAACTGGGCCGGATGTTCAAGCCCATGATTATCGAGATGACCAATCGCGGGCCGGATTCGGCGGGCGTTGCGATCTATCGGAACCCGGTGAAAAAAGCGGAGACGAAATTTTCGCTGGCGCATAATGATGCAAGTTATGACTGGAAGAAAATTGATGTGGGCCTGGAGAAGGCGCTCAGGTGTGATTGCACCATCAAGAAAATTGGCAATCACTGCATTCTGGTGACGACAGGCAAGGAGGCCGCCGTTGTTGCCTGGTTGAAGCAACATCATCCTGAGGTGCGGGTTGTGGGGTCTGGCCACACCATTGAGATCTTCAAGGAAACGGGACTTCCTGCCAATGTCTATGACAAGTTTGAGCTGAATGAGGCGGCGGGCACGCATATTATTGGCCACACGCGCATGGCAACCGAGAGCGCTGTGACGACTGCCGGTTCACATCCCTTTGCCACGGGGGCCGACCTTTGCCTGGTTCACAATGGCTCGCTTTCCAATCATAACCGCTTGCGTGAAAATTTGCGCCGGGAGGGCATTGAATTTCAGACCGAGAATGATACGGAAGTGGCGGCTGCCTACATGACGTGGAAACTGCGCGGCGGCGCAACTTTGAAAGAGGCGCTGCAAGATGGGCTTCGCGATCTCGACGGCTTCTACACATTTCTGGTGGGCACGGCGGATGGCTTTGCGGTGGTGCGTGACCCAATCGCCTGCAAGCACGCGGTGATGGCGGAAACCGATGACTGGGTTGCGATGGCGACCGAATATCGCGCCATTGCGCATTTGCCGGGCGCTGATACGGCAAAGATCTGGGAGCCTGAGCCCACAACAATTTACACCTGGGGCGGACACGCATGAACGAGCTTGATCTTAAAACTGTTGGTGTTCGCGGCATCAACTCGCAGCTGCATGGGCTGGCGCAGAACACCAATGAAAAGCATTGGGTCATCCGCAATCCGATGGGCCAGCATAATATTGCGTGCGGGGTTTCGGCACCCCTGCAAATTGAAATTCATGGCCATGTGGGGTTTTATTGCGGCGGCATGAACAAGGATGCCGAGCTTACCATTCATGGGCATGCGGGCGTGGGTACGGCTGAAAACATGATGTCGGGTGTTGTGTGGGTGAAGGGAAACTCTTCTGAATCCGCGGGCGCCACGGGCAATGGTGGATTGCTGGTGATTGATGGTGATGCCTCTTCACGCTGCGGCATTTCGATGAAGGGCATTGATATTGTGGTGGGTGGTTCGGTTGGCCACATGTCGGCCTTCATGGGGCAACGCGGCAACCTTGTGATCTGTGGCGATGCGGGTGATGCGCTGGGCGATTCGATTTATGAAGCGCGGCTTTATGTGAAAGGCAAAGTGGCTAGTCTGGGTGCGGATTGCATCGAAAAGGAAATGCGGGCCGAGCATTTAGCCGACCTGGAACGCCTGCTGAAAGCCGCCAAGCGCAGAGAAAAGCCATCAGAGTTTCGCCGCTACGGATCGGCGCGCAAACTTTACAATTTCAGCGTGGATCACGCGGACGCATACTGAGGACTCCCATGGATAAAACCCCCCGCACGCTGCCGCGCAAATCAGCGACATTTGATGATTATACGCTTTCTGAAATTCGCCGTGCCGCGAGCACGGGCATCTATGATATCAGGGGTGCGGGGGCCAAGCGCAAGCTACCGCATTTTGATGACCTACTGTTTCTCGGCGCTTCGATTTCGCGCTATCCGCTGGAGGGTTACCGGGAAAAATGCGGCACCAATGTTGTGCTCGGCACACGCTTTGCCAAGACGCCAATTGAGCTTAAAATTCCCATTACCATTGCGGGCATGAGTTTTGGCTCGCTGTCAGCGCAGGCCAAGGAAGCGCTCGGTCGCGGGGCCACAATTGCGGGAACGTCCACCACCACTGGCGATGGCGGCATGACGCCGGAAGAGCGCGGGCAATCCAAAACACTGGTCTATCAATACCTGCCGTCGCGCTACGGGATGAACCCGGATGACCTGCGCAAGGCTGATGCGATTGAAGTTGTGGTGGGCCAGGGGGCCAAGCCCGGCGGCGGTGGCATGTTGCTGGGGCAAAAAATTTCGGACCGGGTGGCTGCCATGCGGTGCCTGCCCAAGGGCATTGACCAGCGCTCGGCATGCCGTCATCCGGATTGGACGGGGCCCGATGATCTTGAAATCAAGATCAATGAGCTGCGCGAAATAACCAATTGGGAAAAACCCATTTACATCAAAATCGGGGGGGCCCGGCCCTATTATGATGTGGCGCTCGCCGTGAAGGCAGGTGCAGATGTTGTGGTACTTGACGGGATGCAGGGCGGCACAGCGGCAACGCAGGAAGTTTTCATCGAGCATGTGGGGCAGCCAACGCTTGCCTGCATTCGCCCGGCGGTTCGGGCGTTGCAGGAACTGGGCATGCACCGCAAGGTTCAGCTCATCGTATCGGGCGGCATCAGGAATGGCGCGGATGTGGCCAAGGCCCTGGCGCTGGGTGTTGACGCGGTGTCCATCGGAACGGCTGCCCTTGTGGCTTTGGGTGACAATGATCCCCGCTGGGAAAGCGAATACGAGGCGCTTGGCACAACGGCTGGCACCTATGACGACTGGCATGAGGGGCGCGATCCCGCTGGCATTACAACGCAGGATCCGGAATTGGCCAAGCGGCTTGACCCGGTGCTGGCTGGCCGCAGGCTTTCCAATTATCTGAAAGTGATGACCCTGGAGGCGCAGACCATCGCGCGCGCCAATGGCAAATCCCATGTTCACAATCTTGAACCGGAAGATCTTTGCGCGCTGACGGTGGAGGCGGCCGCCATGGCGCAGGTGCCGCTGGCTGGAACAAGCTGGATTCCGGGCAAGAACGGGTATTAAAGTTACACGCCAGAAAAAATCAGGGAGACGAATATGGCTGGGGAATTAGAGGCGTTTGCCAAGAAGAATAAGGTCAAATTTTTCTTGTTCAACTTTACGGATTTGTTCGGCGTGCAGCGGGCCAAACTGGTGCCGGCGGAAGCGGTTGGCCGCATGCAAAAGGCAGGTGCGGGTTTTGCGGGGTTTGCGACATGGCTCGACCAGACACCGGCGCATCCCGATATTCTGGTGATGCCTGATCCGGAGGCCATCATTCAATTGCCATGGCGTCCGGAAGTTGCCTGGGTTGCGGGTGACCCGTGGATGGCGGGCAAGCCGTTGGAGCAGGCGCCGCGGCTTGCGCTCAAGCGGGCCATGGAAAAAACCGCCAAGAGCAATATGAAATTGATGGCAGGTGTTGAGCCGGAATTTTTCCTGACCAATGCGGACGGCACGCAGATTTCCGATGGACGGGATACGCAGGAGAAGCCCTGCTATGACCAGGCGGCCATCATGCGGCGGCTCGATGTGATCACGGAAATTTCCACCACCATGGTGCAGTTGGGCTGGGGGCCCTATCAGAACGATCATGAAGATGCCAATGGGCAGTTTGAGATCAACTGGAATTTTAACGATGCCTTAACCACGGCGGACCAACTCGCGTTCTTCAAATTCATGGTTAAGAGCATTGCCGAAAAGCACGGGCTTCGCGCCACCTTCATGCCGAAGCCTTTCATCAATCTTACCGGCAGCGGCTGCCATGTGCATCTTTCGGTGTGGGACAATGGGCGCAAGAAGAACCTGTTTGATGACGCGAAGGATGAGATGGGCCTGTCGCCCATGGCCTATCGTTTCCTCGGCGGCCTCATCCACCATGCGGATTCGCTGGTGGCCATCACCAACCCGACAGTGAACTCCTACAAACGCATCAACGCACCACGCACAATATCGGGCGCGACATGGGCTCCCAACACGGTGACGTTTGGCGGCAACAACCGCACCCATATGGTGCGCATTCCTGATGCGGGCCGCACGGAGTTCAGGCTTCCAGACAATGCGGCCAATCCCTATCTGATGATGGCTGGCATCCTGGCTGCTGGCATGCACGGCATCGAGGCAAAGATGGACCCGGGCAAGCGGCTGGACATTGACATGTACGCGCTGGGCCACACGGTGAAGGATGCCAAGAAGTTGCCGCTCAACATGCTTGATGGTTTGCGCAATTTCGAAAAGGACACTTACCTGCAGACTGCCATTGGGACGGAAATTTCAGCGGCGTATTTGAAATTGAAACATGCCGAGTGGAACCAATATTGCCGCCATCTCACCCAATGGGAGCGGGATACGACGCTGGATTGTTGAGTCTATGGCCGTTGTTTTAACTATCACCGCTCTATCTCCCTCCCCCCTGTGGGGAGGGATTAAGGGTGGGGGTCATTCCGAACCATGCATTTCTATTTGCAAAACTAAAATCGATAATCGCCGGAGCGACCCCCACCCCTGCCCTCCCCACAGGGGGGAGGGGGAAGAACGATTATGAAATATTCCGTCTTTTCACTGCTGAAGAATACGCTGTCGGGGCACAGGAACTGGGCTCCGGCTTGGCGTGATCCGCAGCCGAAAAGAGACTATGATGTTGTTATCGTGGGCGGCGGCGGGCATGGCTTGGCGACCGCCTATTATCTCGCCAAGGTGCATGGCATCACCAATGTGGCGGTGCTGGAAAAATCCTGGCTTGGCTCGGGCAACATTGGCCGCAACACCACGATCATCCGCTCCAACTATATGCTGCCCGGAAACAATCCTTTCTATGAATGGTCAATGAAGCTGTGGGAGGGGCTGGAGCAGGACTTCAACTTCAACGCCATGGTTTCGCAGCGCGGCGTTCTCAATCTTTGCCATACGGATCCGCAGCGCGATGCATTTGCGAGGCGCGGCAATGCCATGCGCATTGATGGCGTTGATGCGG
>JANNXN010000131.1:0-13918 GCA_031409595.1 Rhodobiaceae bacterium | reverse complement strand
CGTTTTTCGGCGAAGGCTTTGGCGCCTTCCAGCTGGTCTTCGCTGGAGTAGAGTTTATCGACTGTCGGGAGTTTGCGTTTGGTGACCATGTTGAAGGCTTGCTGGATGGGGAGATGCAGGGTTTCGCGCAGGGTTTCCTTGATGGCGGCGAAAACCAGCGGCGGGCCTTCGGCCAGCATGGCAGCGACAGCGCGGGCCCTTGGCATGAGTTGGGCGGCGGGCACGATTTCGTTGATGATGCCCCAGTGCTTGGCTTCGACGGCGCTGATGCGACGGCCGGTAAAGAGCATTTCCGTTGCCACCTGGTAGGGAATGCGGCGGGGGAGCTTGATGGTTGCGGCATCTGCCAGTGTGCCCGAATTGATTTCAGGAAGCGCGAAGGTCGCGTGTTCGGCGGCGATGATGATGTCGGCGGAGATCATGATTTCAAAGCCCCCGCCAAAGGCCAGGCCATTGACCGCCGCAACGACCGGCTTGTTGAGGCCGGGCAATTCCTGCAATCCGCCAAAACCGCCGACGCCATAATCTGCATCGGGTGTTTCACCTTCGGCTGCGGCTTTCAAATCCCAGCCGGGGCAGAAGAATTTGTCGCCCGCTGCGGTGAGGATGGCCACGCGCAGTTCGGGATCGTCCCGGAAGCTTGCGAAAATCTCGCCCATGATGCGGCTGGTGGCAGCATCAATGGCATTGGCCTTGGGGCGATCGATGGTGACTTCGAGAACGGAGCCATTGCGCGATGTGTGGATTGGCGATGTCATGGATTATCTCTCCGCATACGGATTAAAGCATCAACGGCTATGGCTCCGTGGCCGAGCACGAGCAGGGGGTTCACATCCAGTTCTTCAATCTGGGCGCCATAGGAGGCCGCAAAGTTTGCAACCGCTGCAATGGATTCGATGACCGCCTGCTGGTCGCCCGATTTGCCGCGATATCCTTCAACCAGTTTCCACACCTTGAGGGAGTGCAGGGCGCGGGTGATTTCCTCGCGCGATGTGGGCAACAGAAGTGTGGCGGAATCCTTCAGGAGTTCCGTGAGAATGCCGCCAGCCCCCACAACCAGCGCCAGGCCAAACTGCGGGTCGTTTTTCAAGCCGATGATGAGTTCGGCTACGGCGTCTTTCACCATGCGTTCGACCAGCACTTCAGGTCCCAGCTTTGCCATGGCGCGCGCTGCCGCTTCGGCTTCCGCTGGCGAATTGATGTTCAGCGCCACGCCGCCTGCTTCGGTTTTATGGGCGATGCTGGCGGATGATGTCTTGATGGTGACGGGGAAGCCTATTTGCTTTGCGGCTTCGGCCGCATCAGCGATTTTGCAGACCTTGCCTTCAGGCACGGACAAGCCAAAGAGCTTGAGCAAGGTCTTGGCGTCGAATTCACTGAGCGAGTAGATTTCGCCCTTGCTGGCTTGCTCATGACGGAGTTCGGGAATTTCTTCCGTTCGCGCCCAGTTCTGGCCGATGAAACTGGCGGCTTCGAAGGCAGTGAGCGTGTCGTCCAGGCCCATCATTGGCGCGATGCCCTGGTCTGCGAGTTCGGCCGCTAAATCAAGCGGCATGCATTCCGGCAAGGACGCCGTGATGACGCTGCGCGCTTTGGTGGCTGCCGCCGCTTTTGCCATGGCCCTGATGGCCACTGCCCACGGTTCGCGGTTCATTTTTGCATGGGCTGGCGTATCAATGATGAGCATGGCCGCATCGAAGCCACCGCTCAAAACCGCTCCATAGGTGTTGGTTAGTTTGTCGCCCTGGTTCCAGATGAAGGTTTGATAGTCGAGCGGGTTGTCGATGGTGACATACTCGTTCAGCGTGACCTGGACTTTGGACTTTGTCGCGGCGTCGAAGGGTGGGAACACGACTTTGCGCTCCGTGGCCATGTCAGCGATCAGTGCTGCCTCGCCACCGGAACAGCTCATGGATACGATGCGATTGCCGGGCATGGGGCCGCCATGATGCAGGAACTTCAGGGTTTCAACAAAGGCGGTGCCGGATTTCATGCGGGCGATGCCATAGCGTTCGAAGAGGGCGTCATAGAGCGTATCAGCACCGGCGAGCGATGATGTGTGGCTGAGGGCAACCTTGGCGCCCTGTTCGGAGCGGCCGGTTTTAAGGACGATCACGGGTTTGCGAAGTTCACGGGCAAAGTTTGCAGCGCGGGCGAAAGCCGGAATGTCTGACAGGCCTTCGATGTGCAATCCGATTGCGGTAATGCGTTTATCCTGGGCAAGCACGCCCAGCATCTCAGCCATGTCCACATCAGCCTGATTGCCAATGGCAAACACGGCGGCAAGCGGCAGGGCGCGGCGGGTGAAGGTGAAATTGCAGGCGATGTTTCCCGACTGGGTGACAATGGCGACGCCGCGCTCGCAAGGCTCAATGCCATGTTCATCTGGCCAGAGCGCTGCCCGGGCCAGACCGTTGACGAAGCCATAGCAATTGGGGCCGAGGAGGGGCATGCCGTTGGCGGCTTTGATAAGTGATTTCTGGAGATGGGCATCACCTGTTTCGGCAAAACCTGAGGCATAGATGACGGCGCCGCCACCGCCCAACTTGCTGAGTTCGTCCACCAGCTCGATGGTGGGCTCGCGCTTGACGGCGATGAAGGCGGCGTCTGGCACGCCATCAATTTCTGAAAGTGACTTTATGCATGTGATGCCACCAAGGGAGGAGCGCTTGGGGTGGATGGCCCAGATTTTTCCAGTGAAGCCAAGCGCACGGGTCTGGCGAATGGCAATGTCGCATTCAGCCCCGCCAATGAAGGCGATGGATTTTGGATGGAGGAGGGTGGTGAGCGGGCGGGTCATGTTTTTTCTTGCCTTCTCCCCTCGTGGGAGAAGGTGGATGGCGCCGCAGGCGCCAGACGGAAGAGGGGGCGTTTCAGCGGGCCCCTCTCCCGCCGCTTTGCGGCACCCTCTCCCACAGAGGGGAGAGGGCAAAATGTGAGATGCGTTGTCATCCGCCCAGCGGCCTCAACAATGCACGAGAGATAATGTGGCGTTGAATTTCTGATGTGCCTTCCCAGATGCGCTCGACCCTGGCATCGCGCCAGATGCGTTCTAATGGCAGGTCTGACATCAGGCCCATGCCGCCGTGAATCTGGATGGCTTCGTCGGCGACAAAGGCCAGCATTTCGGTGGCTTTGAGTTTGGCCATGGCCATATCCATGTCGGTCACGGTTTTCTGGTCGAACTTCCAGGCGGCCTCCAACAGGAGCAATTCGGCGGACTTCATTTCAACCGCCATGTCGGCAAGTTTGAAGGATACGCCCTGAAACTTGCCGATTTGCTGGCCGAATTGGTGGCGGTCCACGGCCCATTGCTTGGCGTGTTCCATGGCGCGTTCGGCCCGGCCTATGCAGGTGGCGGCGACTTGCAGCCTGGTGGCGCCCAGCCATTCATTGGCGACTTCGAAACCCTTATGCAGCTCGCCCAATATTTGCGTTTTGTGCAGGCGGCAATCGTTGAATTCGAGAATGCAGTTGTTGTAGCCGCGGTGGGATACGTTCTTGTAGCCATCCCTGACGGTGTAACCCGGTGTTCCCTTGTCCACCAGGAAAGCGGTGATCAATTTCTTCTTGCCGCGTGACGTTTCTTCCTCGCCGGTTGCGGCAAAGAGGATGACGAAATTTGCTTCATCCGCATGGCTGATGAAATGCTTGGTGCCGTTGATGACGAAATAGTCGCCATCCTGTTTGGCAAAACATTTCATGCCGCGCACGTCGGAACCCACACCTGGTTCTGTCATTGCCAGGCAATCAATTTTTTCGCCGGTGACTGAGGGAAACAGATATTTGTCGCGCTGCTCGCCAACGCAGGCCATGAGAATGTTGGAGGGGCGCGACACACAGTTCCAGTGCAGCGCATAGTTGGCGCGGCCCAGTTCCTTTTCATAGAGCACCCAAGTCAGCGTATCGAGACCGGCGCCCCCTGCTTCGGCTGGCATGTTGGCGGCATAGAGGCCAGCGGCGATGGCCTTGGCTTTTATCTCTTCGCGCAGTTCCGGGCGGAGCACACCTGTTTGCTCAACCTCAGCTTCATGGGGATAGAGTTCATTGACGACGAAATCCCTCGTCGTCTTGATGATCATGTCTTGTTCTTCGGAAAGTTTGAAATCCATTTGCTCTTACCTGATGTGCATGGTTTCGAGGTGGCCATCAACTGCGATATCCTGGCCGTTGACCATTTTAGCGGCAGGGCTCGCAAGGAAAAGGCACATATCGGCGATCTCTTCGGGTTCAACGAAGCGCGGGATGGATTGGGACCAGGTCATTTCCTTGGCGACAACATCGAAGGGCAGGTTGCGGATATTTGCTTCGCCCTGAATGACGCGGTTGATGCGGTCGCCGCGAACCGCACCGGGGCAGATGGCATTGCAGCGCACGTTGTGGGGGCCAAGTTCGATGGCGAGCGATTTGGTCAGGCCGATCACCGCCCATTTGGCCGCCGCATAGGGTGTGCGGTTGCCGAAGCCATATTGGCCCGCGGTGGAGGAGAGATTGATGATGTTGCCGGAACCTTGTTTCTTCATGACCGGGGCTGCGCGCTTTGCACTGAGGAATTGCGAGTCGAGGCAAATGGCGAGGCAGTCTTTCCAATCTGCGTAGGCTACATCTTCGACTGCCGCTGTTGGGCCTTTGGTGCCGGCGTTGTTCACCATCACATCAAGGCCGCCGAGATCTTTGAGCGCTGCATCAAACCAGGCATTTATTTCGGTTTCGCTGGCCACATTCACGCGCGTTGCCGTGATCTTGGGGAAGTCTTTGCGGAAAGCGGCGAGCGCCTCATCATTGACATCGCAGATGTGGACCTTGGCGCCCTGATCGAAAAAGGCCTTGGCAATGGCGCGTCCGATGCCGGACGCTGCTGCTGTAATCATGACGCGCTGTTGTGCCATTTCCGTCTCCTGTTCTTGCCTTCTCCCCTCGTGGGAGAAGGTGGATGGTGCCGAAGGCACCGGACGGAAGAGGGGGCCGTTGGTTAGTAGGCCCCTCTCCCGCCGCTTTGCGGCACCCTCTCCCACGGAGGGGAGAGGGCAAATGTTTTTCTACTACTTCTTCACTTTCATCACGCTACCCATCTCTTTGGGCTTTTTCAATTTTCTGTGGGCCTTTTGCACGGCGGTGAGCGCCTCGAACAAATCACTGCGCATGGGCACAACTTTTCCGGCCTTTTGATTGACGTGCAGTTGCATGATTTCGTTGGTGGCGACAAGTTCTTTGGTTTTGCCGTGATACATGCGGTGGAAAAGATGCATGCGTTTTTCATCGCAGCCCAGAACTTGCGTTTCAATCCAGAAGGGTTCGCCCACTTTCATTTCCCTATAATAGTTCACGTGGGTTTCGGCGGTGAAGAAGGTGTTGCCGGTGGCGCGGTAGGCTTCGTCGTCGCCGATGTAGCGGAAAAAGGCGTCGAGGCCATCACCGAAGGCCAGCAAATAGGCGGCATCGGTCATGTGGCCGTTGTAGTCGAGCCAGGCGGAGAGAACTTCGCCCTTGAACAGTTTCAGCGGGCCGTCCAGCTTGTCTTTCTTCGACCAGCGCCTGGCCTTGCCGCCAGCCTTGGCCTCATCGCGCGCCAGCACGAGGCCAGCGCCGATTTTGTGATGCTTGAAGAGCCGCATCATATCCACCAGCACGTCATTGCGCTTGGCTTCAAGCTGGGCAACGGTCATGCCCTCGCTCTGGGCTTCACAACCTTCGATCAGGCGCTTTTCAAGTTCGTCATTCCACTTTGGAAAACTCAAGTCGGTCCAGGGAAGCTCGAGGGTTGGATCAAATTGTGACATGAAATGGCGCATTCCGCCTGGGCCGCCTGCGAGATGATAGGTGAGGAAGGAACCCATGAAGGCCCAGCGCATGCCGGCGGAGTAAACGATGCTGTCATCGATATCGCCGGTGGTGCCGATGTCCTTGTTGAGAATGTGCAGCGCCTCGCGCCACAGGGCTTCCTGCAATCGGTCGCAGATATAGCCTTCGATTTCCTTCTTGAGGCGCAGCACATGCATGCCGATGGACACAAAATATTCATCGGCCCGGTCCATGGCTTCCCTGGAGGTCTTGTCGCCGGGAACCAGCTCAACGAGCGGCAGGAGATAGACTGGATTGAAGGGGTGGCCAATGAGGACGCGTTCAGGATGGGCGCACTCGGATTGCAGTTTGGAGGGGAGAAACCCCGATGAGGACGATGAGATAATCACATCCGGTTTGGCGATGGCATCAATGTCGCGGAACAGCTTTATCTTGAGATCTTCGCGCTCGGGTGCGGCTTCATGTATAAAATCAGCTTTGGCTGCCATCTCCTTAAGATCAGTGGTGAAAGAGAGTTTTCCCTTCTTGCCGACGGCGCCCACCAGCTTGGACATCGAAGGCCAAGCCACATCAATTGCCGCTTTGAGCTTTGCTTCGGCGGCAGGATGGACATCATAGGCCACAACATCAAAGCCCCTGATCAGCAATCTCGCGGCCCAGCCTGCGCCAATGAGTCCGGTACCCGCGATGCCGACGGTTTTTATTTTTCCCATGATTTAGCCCCGGGGTTTCAATTGCAATATCGCGCGGGCTTCGTCAGGCGTGGCGATGTTGGTACCCAACAGTCTGATGATGTTGACGGCTTTTTCAACCAGTTTGCCGTTGGTGGCGTGCACGCCTTTTTCGAGCCAGAGGTTATCTTCCAGACCCACCCGCACATGACCGCCAAGAAGCACCGCTTGAGCCACGGCCGGAAATTCATTGCGGCCGATGCCAAATGCAGCCCAGATCGCATCCTTGGGAAGCTGCGCTTTTTGATAGGCCATGGTTTCTGAATCATAGGGCGCCCCCCAGGGAATTCCGAGGCAGAGTTGGAAAAGGGGAGGGCTATCGATCAACCCTTCAGCGCAGAGCTGCTTGGCAAACCAGAGATTTCCCGAATCGAAAATCTCCATCTCGGGCTTCACGCCGTAGGATTTGATGAGGCGGGCCTGTTCACGCAGTTGCACGGGCGTTTGCACGACGATGCCGTTGCCATCGCCAAAGTTCAGTGAGCCGCAATCGAGCGTGCAGAGCTCGGGCCGCAGCTCGGCAATGTGCAAAAGGCGCTCGACCGGGCCCACAAGGTCTGTTCCCTCGCCCCATGTCATTGGCTTTTCACCGTCACCCACAACAAGATCGCCACCCATGCCGGCGGTCAAGTTGATGATGACCTCCTTGTTCTTGGCGCGGATGCGTTCAACGACTTCCGCATAGAGGTGAACTCCCCTGGTGCCCTTGCCGGTTTTGGGATCGCGCACATGGCAGTGCACTACGGCGGCCCCGGCAGCGGCGGCTTCGAGGGCAGAGTTGGCAATCTGCTCCGGGGTTACAGGCACATTGGGGCTTCTGCCAACGGTGTCTCCAGCGCCTGTGACAGCACAGGTGATTATAATCTTGGGATTCATGAATTTCCTCCGTTTACATGAGACTAAGCTGGAATTTGCCGCCAGGTTTGACTTTTTTCGCCATTAGGTTAGCTATTTACGGCATCGGGCGAGGGACAATGAACTTTCTATTGGCGACAACATTTCTGGCATTGATCGCAATTACCGGGTCTGCGTCCCGCAATTGGTGCACAGTGGGTCACATTGTCATGGTTCCTGATGGCCGTGAAGGGCCGGTCGTTTCGCGTGATGGCGACATCTGCGAAGTGATGGTTTATGGCGATAGCTATGCTTCGCAATGGGCTTACTATTCCATTGAGCCGGTCTATCCGCAAAAATTGGAGCGCTACGCTTTCGGCCATTAGATGCCGGATTGCCACTGCTTGATTGCCTCCACGGGGTGGATCAGCATGATGATGTTCAGCGTGAGATTGTCGCGGATGATGGCGCCAACACTGAGTTCCAAGGCTACTGCCAAGGCGATGGTGATTTTTACGGGCAAGCGCGAGGCGGCATAGAATCCCAGCGCCATGCTGGCGACATCGCTGACAGAATTGAGAACGCTATCGCCGAAATAATCCAGCGCAATGGTTGCTTCCCTGTAGCGATTGATGATGAAATCCGTGTTCTCGAAAATTTCCCAACTGCCTTCAACAAGAATTGCCAGAAACAGGCGGATGCTGATGGGCCAGTTTCTTCCAATGAGCCAGAACAGGCCATAGAACAAAAAGCCGTGGATGATGTGGGAGAATGTGTACCAGTCCGATAGATGTTGGGAATTCTCCGAACTGAAAACGACGCCATGCCAAAGCTTGATCGTGCCGCACTTGCAAATAGGTTCGCGGCCCATGGAAAGAAGGATGAAAGCAATTGCTGGAATAGCGGCGGCGGCGAGAACATAACCAAGCTTGCGGGAATCAATTTTCATTAGCGGCAGGATGGCACGGAACAAGGCGCGGGGCTATGTGCGATACCCAAGCTCCTCAAACCTGTTATCCTTTCAGCCAAATCTGTCATCCCGCCCAACAAATCTGTCATCCTGTCGAAAGGCGGGACCCAGGGAAAGTGCTGCGCCGCGTAAAGCCGCAACAAAGCTGCCGCCGTACTCGCGCAAACCAACAACCGCTGAACCTGAACATGAAAACCACTGTAACCGAAATTATCGTGTCTCATTCACGGGGTGCAGTCCAGTGCATTTAATTGTCTCTCTCATGCCACCAAGCATATCGACCTCCGCCGATTGCCGTTCATCGCCTTGTCCCACCTCCGGCCCCTCGCTGAAGTCTCGGTGCGTTCGAGGCTCAAATCATGCCACTGGCATGATTTGCCGGAATGCGTCCGTCGCGTCTCACCCCATTCGGTGAATATGTACTGGTCATTCCTGACAAACGCCCCCTCGTTCAGGGGGGCATAAAACAAAACCCCCGTGGCCGTGCCCGCCCAGGCGGAACGGTGCATCAGCCCTGAGCCTTCCGCATCCATGAAGCCGCAGTTCCTCAAAATCACTGCGAGCAGCCGCAACATCAATTCGAACATTTTCAATCCTGACCTGATTGTGGAGACCAACTCCATATAGGGATTTCACCGTGCGGTGTCAAGGATTAAATTCTTAGTTGTTCAAGCGTCAACCCCCGGAATTTCCACTATTGTGCAGGCGGCGATGCGCCAGGCGCCGTCGGGTTGTTTTTCCATGGTGTAGACTGCGGTGTAGGTTTTTCCGTCGGGGCCGATGATGGTCACATTTTGGATGGGGCGGCCTGTTGGGTCGAGCAGGGTTTCAGCGAAATTGTAGGATTGCGGGCGGTAGACTTGCGGATAGCCCTGCTTCACCATTGCCATGAAGATTTCAGGGGATGGAAAGATGTTTTTTATGACGGGGGCTGCGAAATCATAGGCGGCGGGGCCGTCATCGGCCCTAAACGCAGTGATTTGACCTGCAATGATTCGCTGGAATTCGGTTTTGTCAGCGGGGCCAATGGTTTCAGCCGAGGCGCCCATGGAAATACAGGCCAGGAATAGCAGGGCGAACACCGGGCGAAAGAACATCATAGCTTCCTTACCTCACAACATGCTTGACCACCGGGCTAAAGTCATATGAGAATGGTTCATAACAAGAAATAGACCCGGGAGGAATTCACAATGTCGGCAATTTCCATGAAAGTTAATGGCAAGGCGGTGTGTGGCGAGGTGGAAAGCCGCACCTTGCTGGTCGATTTTATTCGAACCAATCTTGGCCTGACGGGAACCCATGTGGGTTGCGACACCAGCCAGTGCGGCGCTTGCGTGGTTCACATTGATGGCAAGGCCGTCAAATCCTGCACAACCCTTGCGGTGGCTTGCGAGGGTGCAGATGTCACCACCATTGAAGGCATTTCCAAGAACGGCGCGCTGCATCCGATGCAGCAGGCTTTCCATGAGCAGCATGGCCTGCAGTGCGGCTTCTGCACGCCGGGCATGATCATGGCGTCGATCGATATCGTCAAGCGCAATGGCAAGAAAGTGAGCGAAGAGGTTATCCGCCGCGAGCTTTCGGGAAACATCTGCCGCTGCACGGGTTATCATAACATTGTTGCGGCTGTTCAGTCCGCTGCAGAAAAAATGTAAGGGAGGCTACAAACATGACCGATACAGGAATTGGCGCACGTGTGCTGCGCAAGGAAGACAAAAGGTTCATCACCGGCAAGGGCCAATATACCGATGACATCAATCTGCCGCACCAGACCTATGCTTATTTCGTGCGGAGCCCCCATGCCCATGCAACGATCAAATCCATCAACACGGCCAAGGCCAAGAAAATGCCGGGCGTGGTTGATGTGTTCACATCGAAGGAAGTTGAAGAAGACAAAATCGGCGGCCTGATTTGCGGCTGGCTCATCCACTCGAAAGATGGCTCGCCCATGAAAGCCGGCCCGCACCCCATTCTGGCCAGCGGCAAGGTTCGCTTTGTGGGCGATCAGGTGGCGGTGGTTATTGCTGAAACCCGGGCGCAGGCCAGGGCTGCTGCAGAGGCCGTGAATGTTTCATATGGCGTGCTGCCGCATAATGTGGATGCGGCCCAGGCGATGAAAACCAAGGCGCAGGTTCATGATGTCGCTTCCGACAACCGGGTTTACAACTGGTCGATTGGCGATCAGGCGGCAACGGATGCGGCCTTCAAGACGGCGGCTCATGTTACCAAGATGGACCTCATCAACAACCGCCTCATTCCAAATGCCATGGAAACGCGGGCGGCGATTGGCTCATATGATACGGGCTCTGATCACTACACGCTTTATACCACAAGCCAGAACCCCCATGTGGCGCGGCTGGTGATTTCCGCGTTTCACGGATTGGCGCCAGAACACAAGCTGCGGGTTATCGCACCTGATGTTGGTGGCGGGTTTGGGTCCAAAATCTTCATCTATGGCGAAGAAGTCACTTGCGTTTGGGCTTCCAAGAGGATTGGCGGCAGGCCGGTTAAATGGACGGCGGACCGTTCGGAAGCTTTTCTGAGTGATGCCCATGGCCGCGACCATGTGAGCCATGCGGAACTGGCGATGGATGCTGCGGGCAAGATTACGGGCCTTCGGGTTCACACCATTGCTTCGATGGGCGCCTATCTCTCGACATTCTCGTCGGCCGTTCCAACCTATCTCTACGCAACGCTTCTGTCGGGCCAATACAACATTCCGAATATCTATGCGGAAGTTGATGCGGTCTATACCAACACGGCGCCAGTTGACGCCTATCGCGGTGCTGGCCGCCCTGAGGCCACGTATTTGCTGGAGCGCATTGTTGAAACGGCGGCGCGGGAATTGAAGATGGATCCGGCAGAATTCCGCCGGAAAAACTTCATCACCAGCTTCCCGCATCAAACACCGGTGATCTTCTGCTACGATGCTGGCGATTATGGCGCTGCGCTCGACAAGGCGCTTGAATTGTCGGATTACAAGAACTTTGCCTCGCGCAAGGCGGCTTCCGCCAGGAATGGCAAGCTTCGGGGCGTTGGCTTCTCGGCTTACATTGAAGCATGCGGCATAGCACCATCGGCTGCTGTCGGTTCGCTGGGTGCGGGCGTTGGACTATGGGAATCCGCCGAGGTTCGCGTGAACGCGGTTGGAACTGTTGAAGTTCTCACCGGCTCACACAGCCATGGCCAGGGTCATGAAACAACTTTTGCGCAGCTGGTTTCCGAAAAGCTTGGCGTTGACATCAACAATGTGGCGATCGTTCATGGCGACACTGACAAGGTGCAAATGGGCATGGGCACCTATGGTTCGCGCTCAGGTGCGGTCGGCATGACGGCCATATCCAAAGCCTTGGACAAGATTGAAGCCAAGGCCAAGCGCGTTGCCGCCGCCGTGATGGAAGCGTCTGTTGACGACGTTGATTTCAAGGATGGCACCTTCACGGTTAAAGGCACTGACAAGAAGATGGCGTTCGGCGAGGTGGCTTTGGCCTCCTATGTGGGCCACAAGTTCAACTCTTCGGAAATTGAAATTGGTTTGAAGGAAACTTCATTCCATGATCCGTCGAATTTCGTGTTCCCGGCTGGCGTTCACATCTGCGAGGTGGAAGTTGATGCGGATACGGGCCTCACCAAGATCGCAAGCTATACGGCGGTTGATGACTTCGGCACCATCATCAATCCGATGATTGTTGAGGGCCAGGTGCAGGGCGGCGTTGCCCAGGGCATTGGCCAGGCGCTGATCGAAGGCGCTCACTATGACCGTGAGTCTGGGCAGCTATCGACGGGCTCGTACATGGATTACAACATGCCGCGCGCTGCCAACATGCCGCATATCGAAAACTTCAAGCTTGGTTTCACGGTCACCAAATGCCCGTCGAACCCGCTTGGCATGAAGGGCTGTGGCGAGGCGGGTGCCATTGCGGCGCCACCAGCCGTGATCAACGCCATTACGGATGCGATTGGGGTGCGCGACATTGCGATGCCGGCAACACCGCTCACCGTGTGGCAGGCCATGCAACCCATGAAGCGCGCAGCTGAATAAGTTCAAGGAAGATAGAAAATGGAAAACTTCAATTATCATCGTCCTGCAACGGTCAACGCTGCGGCAGCACTTTTGAAAAAATCCAAAGACGGCAGCTACATGGCGGGTGGGCACACGCTGCTTCCCACCATGAAGCAGGGCCTGGCAAAACCCACCGATGTTATCGACTTGTCGGCAATCAAGGGTTTCTCCGGAATTGCAGTCAGCAAGTCGGCCGTCGTCATCAAGGCTGGCACAACGCATATGGAAGTGGCGACCTCGGCTGCCGTCAAGAAATCCATTCCCGCACTTTGGGAAATGGCTGGCAAGATTGGCGGCGTTCATGTGAGGAACCGCGGCACCATTGGCGGCTCCATCGCCAACAATGATCCGGCGGCGGATTATCCGTCGGCCTGCGTTGGCTTGGGCGCCACCATCATCACCGACAAACGTAAAATTGCGGCTGATGCTTTCTTTACTGGCATGTTCCAGACGGCGTTGAAGGCTGGCGAAATCATTACGGCCGTGAGCTTTCCCATTCCGAAAAAATCTTCGCACATGAAGTTTCCAAACCCGGCTTCGCGCTATGCCTTGACCGGAGTTTTCGTGTCGCAGGATGGCGCTGGCAAGGTGCGGGTTGCGGTGACGGGCGCTGGACCGAAAGTGTTCCGCGCTGCAGAAATGGAAGCAGCGCTGTCGAAAGACTTTTCAGCCTCGGCCCTCAACGGCGTTCAAGCCAAGGCAAAGGGCCTGAACAATGACATGCACGCAACCGCTGAATACCGCGCGCATCTGATTGGGGTTCTGACGCGGCGCGCAGTTGCTGCGGCGAAGTAGGAATAGCGAGGCTCCCACCTGTATCGTCATTCCGGCGCAAGCCGGAATCTGTTTGCCACCCTGACTGTTGACAGATTCCGGCATACGCGGGAATGACAGGTGCGGGGGAACGAGGAATTATGACCAAGCCGCCCCAATCCATCGATGACACTCTCACTCTCCTGCAGGCCAGCGGCTATGTCGCTGGGCGCGACTTGGCGACGGTGGTGTTTTTGGCCTTGAAGATGGGAAGGCCCCTGTTTCTTGAAGGGGAAGCTGGCGTTGGCAAGACGGAAATTGCCAAGGTATTGGCGGAGGGGCTTGGGCGGAAGCTGATCCGGCTGCAATGCTACGAAGGCCTCGATATAAATTCTGCAGTGTATGAATGGAACTATGCCGCACAGATGATCGAGATCAGGTTGGCGGAGGCTTCTGGCGAACTTGACCGCACCCGGATGGGGCAGGATATTTTTGCGGAAAAATTCCTGATCAAGCGGGCTCTGTTGCAGGCACTGGAGCCAACGGGTGGGCAGGCGCCGGTCTTGCTGATCGATGAACTGGATCGCACGGATGCGGCATTCGAAGCTTACCTACTGGAGATCCTGTCGGATTTTCAAATCACCATTCCGGAACTGGGCACGATCAAGGCGGCGGAACCCCCAATTGTCATCATAACATCAAACCGCACCCGCGAAGTTCATGATGCGCTGAAGCGGCGCTGCCTTTATCATTGGGTCGGCTATC